>URNZ01000026.1 GCA_900549405.1 uncultured Eubacteriales bacterium
AATGCTTTCGGGTTCATTCCGGCGTTTGCTAAATTGGTACAGAACGTATGGCGTAAGGTATGCGGCGTTGTCACTTTCGGTAAGGCTTCCTCATGGTTATTCGTTCACGCTTGGGGTTGATGAAGATTTTACTATCAATGGAACTCTGAAACCTTGAGATGGCGCACTGGAACAAAGCGATATGGGCACACCGTATATCTTGACATTTGGAAATGGAGAAACACATCTTCTCCGCCATAAGGGCAATGAACTATATATCGTGATTGAAGATATCTTGATAGTATTTCAAAAGTAAGACGGGGTCCCCCTTCTTATTGCACAACGCGTGGAAAAAGCGCACAGCCTTTAAAAAAGCTGTGCGCTTTTGTTTTTGTTACTGCAAAGGAAGCGGCTATAACTCGAACAGGGCTTATTAAAAGTCACACCTTCGGTTTCTTCCCCTCCCGCCCCACGGCTCCGGTTTGCAGCTCCAGGCGGTTCATTTTCCGCTTGCGGGCGGCGGAGTAGGACAGCTTTTCCACCAGGGTGGCGGTGTCCCCGGCCTCGATGGCCTGGCGGTAGGCGCGGATGTTTTTCTCCAGCTCCTCCAGGGCGCTGCCCAGGGCCTTGGAATTCATGGTGAACAGCTGGGTCCACAGGGGCACGTCAAGGGCGGCCACACGGGTGCAGCCCCGGAAGGAGTCGCCCTCGAAGCCCTGATACTGGAACAGGCTGGGGTCGTCGCACACGGCCACGGCGATGATGTGCATCATCTGGCTGGTGTAGGCGATGATGGCGTCGTGATTTTCCGGCGTGGTCTTGACGATGTTGGCGCAGCCGATGTGGACGGCCAGGCGCTCCATCAGGGCCACGTGCTCCGGGCGGGACTGGTCGTTGGGCGTGAGGATATAGTGGGCGCCGTGGAACATGTTGACCAGGGCGTGCTGGATGCCGGAGAACTCGGTGCCCGCCATGGGGTGTCCGCCCACGAAGGACACGGTGTCGGGCAGGACCTTGGCCCCCTCTAAGATCGCGCCCTTCACACCGCACACGTCGGTGACCATGGCCCCGGGCTTGAAGTGGTCCCGGTGCTGGGCCATAAAGTCCACAATGCCCTGGGGGTGCAGGCACAAGAACACCAGGTCCCCCTCCGCCAGGGCTTTGGCCGGGTCCGGCTCCACCCGGTCCACGACGTCCTGCTCTAAGGCATAGCGCAGGGTGGGCTCGCTCACGTCCACGCCGATCAAATCAAAATCTTCAAAACCGCGCAGGGCCTTGGCCATAGAGCCGCCGATCAGGCCCAGTCCCACGATGACAATGTGTCTGCTCATAAGTGATTCCTCTTTTCCCCGGCCCGGTGTTGACCGGTCATCGGGAACACTTTAACACATTTACCCGTTGAAGTCAAGAGAAAGAACATGCGCCCCGCCGGAGTTTTGTACGCTCCGGCGGGGCGCAGGGATGCATGATATCAGTTCTTCAAGCTCTGCATGGGCGCGGGGATGCGGCCGCCGCGGGCGATGAAGTCGTGGGCGGAGAAGGGGTGGACGGGCTGCACGGGGGCGGAACCCAGCAGGCCGCCGAACTCCACCGTGTCGCCAACCTTACAGCCGGGGGCGGGGATCAGGCGCACGGCGGTGGTCTTGGTGTTCACCATGCCGATGGCCGCCTCGTCGGCGATGATAGCGGACAGGGTCTCGGCAGAGGTGTCGCCGGGGACGGCAATCATGTCCAGGCCCACGGAGCACACACAGGTCATGGCCTCCAGCTTGTCCAGGGTCAGGGCGCCGGAGGCGGCGGCGGCGATCATGCCCTCGTCCTCACTGACGGGGATGAAGGCGCCGGACAGGCCGCCCACGGAGGAGGAGGCCATCACGCCGCCCTTCTTCACCGCGTCGTTGAGCAGAGCCAGGGCGGCGGTGGTGCCGTGGGTGCCGCAGACCTCCAGACCCATCTCCTCCAGGATGCGGGCCACGCTGTCGCCCACGGCGGGGGTGGGGGCCAGGGACAGGTCCACGATGCCGAAGGGGGTGTCCAGGCGGCGGCTGGCCTCCTGAGCCACCAACTGGCCCATGCGGGTGATGCGGAAGGCGGTCTTCTTGATGGTCTCAGCCACCACGTCGAAGGGCTGGCCCTTCACGGCCTGGAGGGCGTGGTGGACCACGCCGGGGCCGGAGACGCCCACGTTGATGACCCGCTCCGGCTCGCCCACGCCGTGGAACGCACCGGCCATGAAGGGGTTGTCCTCCACGGCGTTGCAGAAGACCACCAGCTTGGCGCAGCCAAAGCCGCCCTTGTCGGCGGTGCGGTCAGCCAGGTCTTTGATGGTCCGGCCCATCAGGGCCACGGCGTCCATGTCGATGCCGGCCTTGGTGGAGCCCACGTTCACGCTGGCGCAGACGATGTCGGTGGTGGACAGGGCCTCGGGGATCGAGGCGATGAGCTTGCGGTCGGCGTCGGTCATGCCCTTCTGCACCAGGGCGGAGAAGCCGCCGATGAAGTTCACCCCGCAGGTGTGGGCCGCCCGGTCCATGGCCTGGGCAAAGGGGGTGTAGTTGTCCGTGTCAGAGGCGGCGGCCACCAGGGCGATGGGGGTGACGGAGATGCGCTTGTTGACGATGGGGATGCCGAACTCCTTTTCGATGGCCTCGCCGGTGGCCACCAGCTTTTCGGCGTAGCGGGTAATTTTATCGTAGACCTTGTCGCAGGCCACCTTCACGTCGCTGTGGGCGCAGGACAGCAGGGAGATGCCCATGGTGATGGTACGCACGTCCAGATGCTGCTGGTCGATCATCTGGATGGTCTGCATGATCTCGTGTTGATTGAGCATAAAGAACCTCCTGAATGAGCGGTGTTAGATCAAATCCGGTGCATGGCGTTGAAGATGTCCTCCCGCTGGATGCGGATGGACAGCTCCTGCTCCTTGCCCGCCTGCTCCAGCAGGTCGGCCATCTCGCCGATGGAGGCGGTGCAGGCGGCGGTGTCCACCAGCATGACCATGGTGAAATAGTCCTGGAGCACGGTCTGGCTGATGTCCAGAATGTTGATGTTGTGCTGGGCCAGCAGGGCACACACAGCGGCGGTGATGCCCACCCGGTCCTTGCCGATAACGGTAACAATGGCTTTCATAACGGGATGTTCCTTTCTGTTTATAAAATCATGATTTGACAATATCGTATATTAGCTCAGCTCGTCCAATGTTAAAGAAAAGCCCTCCAAAAAGTTATCCATGAAATATTGCAGGGCGGGGATGGGGTCGCGGCAGAGGGCGGCGTAGGTCTGCTCCTTGGCCTTTTTAAACTCCAGATTGCCGCCCTTGACCTCCTCCACACACTTGAGATAGGCCGACAGCTTGTCCGCCGCCTTGACCACCGCCCGGATGTTCTCGTCCGGGATGGTGATGGCGGGGCGAAACTCCTCCCGCAGGTCGTCGGGGAGCATGGACAGCAGCTTCTCCTCGGCCACCGACTCCACCTGTTTATAGGCCTGCTGGATGGCCGGGTTGTCATATTTGATGGGGGTGGGCATGTCGCCGGTCAAAATTTCGCTGGCGTCGTGATACAGGGCCGCCACCGCCGCCTGGCCCGGGTCGATCTGGGGGCCGAAATAGCGGTTCTGGATAACGGCCAGGGCGTGGGCCAGCACGGCCACCATGTGGGAGTGCTCCTGGATGTTCTCCACGTCCGTGTTGCGCATCAGACCCCAGCGGTTGATATAGCGCATCCGGGCGATCATGGGGAAAAAGCTGCCGGACATGGCGCGGCCCCCTTTCGTGAAAAAACAGCGTCAGACTGCTTTAGCAGACATTTTACCACAGCGCCCCGGGAATGTAAATCGGAAAGTCAGCCGGAAATCAACCGACAAGGAGTTGACGGCGGCAAAAAAATTGCGGATAATGGGACCAAACGCATCCGGCACGCACATGGGGAGGGCCATTTCATGGGAAAGAAAAACACACGGAACACCAAGGGGCGGATCATCCAGGCCGCCTGGCGGCTGTTCTATCAGCAGGGCTATGACGACACCACCGTGGACGAGATCATCCGGGACTCGGGCACCTCCCGTGGGTCCTTCTATCACTATTTCGAGGGGAAGGACGCCCTGCTCTCCTCCGTGTCCTTTCTGTTCGACCAGAAATATGAGGAGCTGATGGAGACCATGGACCCGGACATGGACTGCTTTGACCAGCTGATGTATTTAAACCGGGAGCTGTTCGCTATGATCGAGAACTCCATCTCCCTGGACCTGCTGGCCCGGCTGTACTCCTCCCAGCTCATCACCCGGGGGGACAAGCACCTGCTGGACCACAACCGGACCTATTATAAGCTCCTGCGGCAGATCGTCCTCCAGGGCCAGCAGCGGGGGCAGCTGCGGGGGGACGTGACGGTGAGCGAGATGGTCCGGGTCTATGCCCTGTGCGAGCGGGCGCTGATCTATGACTGGTGCCTGTCCGGCGGGGGCTATTCCCTGCGGCAATATGGCCAGACCATGATGCCCATGTTCTTTCAGGGCTTCCGGGCCAAGGCGGGGCAATAACTTCCCCGGGCGGCCCTTTTCTTTTCCACAGTGCTGTGCTATACTGCAAAGAGAAGCCCGGCCAGCTGCTGGGCTGACCAAAATTTGTTGTAATAGGAGAAAAGCGTCCATGGAATTTTACGCCACCCTCGGTGCCGCCTGTCAGAAGCGGGAGACGCTGGAGCAGATGTTCCGGGCCGGGATGACCGGCATCCGGCTGAACCTGTCCCACACCTCCCTGGGCCAGTGCCGCCCCCTGCTGGAGAGCCGCTTTTTCCCCGCCGCCCGGGCCGCCGGGGTCGCGCCGGAGCTGATGATCGACCTTCAGGGGCCGGAGCTGCGGGTGGGTCAACTGCCCTATCCCATCCAGCTGCGGGAGGGGAAGGACGTGCTGCTGGGAGACGGGGGCATTCCGGTGCCAGACACGGTGCTGGATATGGCCCATCCGGGGCGCAAGATCTCTCTGGACGACAGCGCTATGCTGTTGGAGGTCCGCCGGGCCAGCCACTCGGTGCTGCTGTGCCGGGTGCTGCGGGGCGGGACGCTGCTCAGCCGGAAGAGCCTGGCGGTGCTGGGGGTGGACACCCCCGCCCCCACCCTCACCCGGGAAGACCTGGCCAATTTAGACCTGGCGGGGGAGATCGGCGTGACATGCGTCATGCAGCCCTTTGTCCGGGGACGGAAAGATGTGGAGAACCTCCGTCAGGCTCTGGACCAGCGGGGCCTGAACATCCCCATCATGGCCAAGATCGAAAGCCGCCAGGGGGTGGAACGGCTGGACGAAATTCTGTCCGCCGCCGACCGGCTGTGCATCGCCCGGGGCGACCTTGGGAATACTATGCCCCTGTGGAAACTTCCGGGGGTGCAAAAGCGCATCGCCCGCCGGTGCCGGGAGGCGGGAAAACCCTTCTGCCTGGTGACCCAACTGCTGTGGTCCATGCAGGAGAACCCCGTGCCCACCCGGGCGGAGGTGGCCGACATCTATAACGGGGTACTGGACGGGGCCGCCGCCCTGATGCTCACCGGCGAGACCGCCATCGGCAAGCACCCGGTGGAGGCCATGACCTATCTGGCCAAAACCGCCCGGTGCGCCATGCGGGACATGGAAGAGATGCAAACGCAAGAGGAGACTTGATATGAAAACCCTTTTATTTGTGGACGCCTGTATGCGGGGCCATGAGCAGTCCCGCACCTACGGCCTGTGCCGCCACTTCATTGACGAGTATCTAAAGACCCACCCGGAGTTCCAGCTGGTCCATCGGGACCTGACCGCCGGGGACCTGCCCCAGCTCACCGGCCCCCTGTCCGACCAGCGGGAGGAATGGCCCGTCACCCAGCCGGACGATCCCCTCCTCTCCCCCGCCCGGGAGGTGGCCGGGGCGGACGTCATCGTCATCGGCGCGCCCTATTGGGACCTGACCTTCCCCGCCGCCCTGAAGGTCTATCTGGAGTGGGCCAGCCTGAACAACGTGACCTTCCGCTATACCGACGGGGGCAAGCAGGAGGGCCTGTCCCGGTGCGCCGACCTGATCTTCATCACCACCGGCGGCGGCCCCATCCAGGGGAAAAACTTCGGCTATGACTATCTGAAGGCCCTGTCCAGCATGCTGGGCATCCGCCGCACCCACTGCGTCACCGCCGAAAACCTGGACGTCCAGGGCAACGATGTAAATGCCATTCTGGACCGGGCAAAAGAAGCGCTTGATAAGCTGGCCAAGGCGCTGTAACCAAACATCCCGCTCCGCAGAGATCCTCTTCTGCGGGGCGGGATGTTTTTGTTTTTATTTCAGCAGCTGGGGATAGTCGGTCCTGCCGTTGACCACGCGATAGACGAAGACGCTTTGGCCGATGACCTTGTAGACACAGACCAGGTCGCCGCACAGGACCTTGCGGAACTCCCGGCGGGCCAGCTCCGGGTCGGGGTGCTGGGCGCCCATATAGGGGAAGTCCCCCAGGCGGGCCAGGGTATCCAGCAGGGCGTCGGTGATCTTTTTGGCCGACGCGGCCCCGGCCAGGCGAAGATAGACGTCGGAGATGCGGTCAATGTCCTGCCAGGCGGCCAGGAGGATCTCCACCTTATACTTGCCCATGGGTATACTTCTCCTCCAGCCGCGCCCGGACCTCTTCAATGCTCAGGGTGGGCGCGCCGGACAGGCGGGAGAACTCCGCCTCCAGAATGCTGGCCCGGTGCTCCAGCTCCCGCTCCCGCCGCTCATAGGCGTCTACGCTCATCACCACAAGGTCGGCCTCCCCCTTGTTGGTGATGACGATGGGCTGGCCCGATTCCTTGGCCAGGGCGGCCACCTGGGGATAGTCATTTCTCAGGGCAGTGGACGGCTTTAAGTTCACGCCAGACACCTCCTATCATTTTTCTAATAGTATTCTATCATACTTTGCTGAATATGAGAACCCCCTGTTTCCCTTGCCTGTTTTCGCAAATACTGATATACTGACTCTTGAATCACCGCCCGGGATGCCGGGCAGAGGGGAGCGCAACATGAACAAGCTGATGGTCCTGGACGGCAACTCCATCGTCAACCGGGCCTTTTACGGCGTGAGCTCGAACCTGACCACCCGGACGGGCCAGCCCACCAACGCCGTGTTTGGCTTTTTGAATATCCTGAACAAGCTGCTGGACGAGGAGCAGCCCCAGGCCCTGTGCGTCACCTTTGACCGCAAGGCCCCCACCTTCCGCCACCTGGCCTACGAGGGCTATAAGGCCCAGCGCAAGCCCATGCCCGAGGAGCTGGCCAGCCAGATGCCCATTCTGAAAGAGGTCCTCTCCGCCCTGAACATCCCCATGTACGAGCTGGACGGCTGGGAGGCCGACGACCTGATTGGCACCATCGCCAAGACGGACGAGCGCGCCGGGTGGGACACGGTCATCGTCACCGGGGACAAAGATTCCCTCCAACTGGTGACAGATCACACCACGGTGAAGCTGGTGTCCACCCGCATGGGCCGCACCACCACCAAGGACATGACCCCGGAGACCTTTCGGGAGGCCTATGGCTTCGATCCCATCCACATCATCGACCTGAAGGCCCTGATGGGGGACGCCTCGGACAACATCCCCGGGGTGAAGGGCATCGGGGAGAAGACGGCCATGGCCCTGCTGGCCCAGCAGCCCTCCATCGACGGGCTGTATGCCAACCTGGACCAGATGGACGTGAAGCCCGCCGCCCGGAAGAAGCTCGTCGAGGGCGAGGGGGACGCCCGCATGTCCTATGACCTGGCCACCATCCACACCGACGCGCCCATCGCGTTTAAACCCGAGGACAACCTGTGCCAGAAGCCCGACGAGCCGAAGCTCTATCAGCTGTTTCTGGATCTGGAGTTTGCCAAGCTCATTGACAAATACCACCTCACCGCCCCCCAGGGGGAGGGCCAGGCGGAGGAGAAAACAGACCTGGCCTGTACCTGCACCAGCGAGACGGTCACGGACCGGGCGCGGATGGAGGAGCTGCTGGCCCTGTGGCGCACCAAGGAGCGGGTGGACGTGCTGGCCCTGCCCAGCCTGGACGTGGTGTGCGTGGAGTGCTGGCTGTCCCCGGAGAAGAGCCACGCCGCCATCTTCCGGGCGGACAGCCTGGACTGCTATAACGACTTTTTGAAGGGGCTGTTCGCCCCCGACGTCAAAAAGGCTTCCCACGGGGTGAAGGCCCTGTGCCGCGCCCTGCTGGCGGAGGGCATCGCCCCCGGCGGCTTTGTCTTCGACACGGAGGTGGCCGCCTATCTCCTGGCCCCCGCCGACGGCAGCTACGATCTGGAGAAGCTGGGCCTGACCTATTATAACCACCAGTTCCCCAAGGCCGCCGACTATCTCGCCGATGGGGCCTTCGGCCCCCTGGCCGACCTGGCCGTGTCCTGCGGGGCCATCACCTCCCACTGCGCCCTGATCGGCGCGCTGGTGGACACCCTGACCCAGCGGCTGAAGGAGCTGGGGATGTGGGAGCTGTATCAGACCGTGGAGCTGCCCCTGTGCCCCGTGCTGGCGGAGATGGAGACGGAGGGCTTTCTGGTGGACCGCAAGGCCCTGGCCGAGTTCGGGGACATGCTCTCCGTGAGCATCCAGACCGTGCAGAAAAACATCTTCGACCTGGCGGGGGAGGAGTTCAACATCAACTCCACCCAGCAGTTGGGCCGCATTTTATTCGATCAGTTGGGGCTGCCTCCGGTGAAGAAGACCAAGACGGGCTATTCCACCAACGCCGACGTGCTGGACAAGCTGCGGGGCTCCCACCCCATCATCCAGGAGATTTTGGACTATCGCCAGCTGACCAAGCTGAAATCCACCTATGTGGACGGCCTGGGCAAGGTCATCGGCCCCGACGGGCGCATCCACACCTGCTTCCAGAACACCGTCACCGCCACGGGCCGCCTGTCCTCCACCGAGCCGAATTTGCAGAACATCCCCATCCGCACCGAGCTGGGGGCACAGCTGCGCAAGATGTTCGTGGCCCCGGCGGGCCGGGTGCTGGTGGACGCGGACTACTCCCAGATCGAGTTGCGGCTGCTGGCCTGCATGGCCGGGGACCAGGCCATGATCGACGGCTTCAACTCCGGGGAGGACATCCACCGGATCACCGCCTCCCAGGTGTTCGGCGTGCCCCAGGAGGAGGTCACCCCCCAGATGCGCCGCAGCGCCAAGGCGGTGAACTTCGGCATCGTCTATGGCATCTCCCCCTTCTCCCTGTCCCAGGACATCGGGGTCACCGTGGCCCAGGCCAAAGAGTATATGGAGAAGTATTTCCAGCACTATTCCGGGGTGCGGGCCTATATGGACGGCGTGGTGGCCCGGGCCAAGGCCGACGGCTATGTGACCACCCTGTTTGCCCGCCGCCGGTGGGTACCGGAGCTGAAGTCCTCCAACTTCAACACCCGCTCCTTCGGCGAGCGGGTGGCCCTGAACGCCCCCATCCAGGGCACCGCCGCCGACGTCATCAAGGCGGCCATGATCCGGGTGCGGGACCGGCTGCTGGCCCAGGGGCTGAAGGGCCGCCTGGTCCTTCAGGTCCACGACGAGCTGATCGTGGAGTGCCCGAAGGAGGAGGCCGAGGCCGTCCAGCGCCTGGTGAAGGAGGAGATGGAGGCCGTGGTCTCCCTCCCCGTCCCCCTGGTGGCCGACACCGCCGCCGGAAAGAGCTGGGCCGACGCCCACTGACATTCCAAAACTGCAAAAGACCAGGAAGCCGTGCAGCCACAGCTTCCTGGTTTTCTTTTGTCTCTTTTGGTCTCTAAATTATTTCTGCGCCGCCAGATAGGCCTCCGGCCCCGCCTGATACAGGTCGCCCCCGTGGGCGTCCAAAATCACGGTGAGGGGGAAGTCCTTCACCTCCAGGCGGCGGACGGCCTCACAGCCCAGGTCCTCCCAGCAAATTACCTCCAGGCTCTCCACGCTGGCGGCCATCAGGGCCCCGGCCCCGCCCAGGGCGGCCAGATAGACGGCCCCGTTGCGCACCACCGCGTCCTTCACGGCCTGGTTCCGGGCCCCCTTGCCGATCATGATAGACTGGCCCAGGTCCAGCAGCCGGGGGGAATAGGCGTCCATACGCCCGCTGGTGGTGGGTCCGGCGGAGCCGATGACCTGGCCGGGGCGCTCCGGCGTGGGTCCCACGTAATAGATGGCCGAGCCCTCCAGGGGGAAGGGCAGGGGCTTTCCAGCGTCCAGCAGCTCCATCAGCCGCTTGTGGGCCGCATCCCGGGCGGTGTACACCACGCCGGACAGCAGCACCGTGTCCCCCGCCTTTAACGGGGCCAGGTCCTCCCGGGTCACCGGGGTAGTCAGATGATATTGCATGAAAACTCCTCCCCTCTCACAGCTTGGCCGTGGCCCGGCGGGTCACGTGGCAGCTGACGTTTACCGCCACCGGCAGCCCGGCCACGTGGGTGGGGGCCGCCTCGATGGACAGCCCCAGGCAGGTGGTCTGGCCGCCAAAGCCCTGGGGGCCGATGCCCATGGCGTTGATCTCCTCCAGCAGCTCCCCCTCCAGCTGGGCGTAATAGGGGTCGGCATTGGGCTGGTCGATGGGCCGCAGCAGGGCGTGCTTGGCCAGATAGGCCACCTTGTCAAAGGAGCCGCCCACACCGACGCCCAGCACGATGGGCGGGCAGGGGTTGGGTCCGGCCTGGCGGACGGTGTCCAGCACGAATTTCTTCACGCCCTCCACCCCATCGGCGGGCTTGAGCATCCCCAGGCGGCTCATGTTCTCGCTGCCAAAGCCCTTGGGGGCCACGGTGATGACGCAGCCGTCTCCGGGCACCAGGCGCAAAGTGATGGCGGCGGGGGTGTTGTCCCCGGTGTTTACCCGGCGCAGGGGGTCGCCCACGATGGACTTGCGGAGATAGCCCTCTCCATAGCCCTGGCGGACCCCCTCGTGAACGGCCTGCTCAAAGTCCCCCTCAATGTGGACGTCCTGGCCCAGCTCCACAAAGACGCAGGCCATGCCCGTGTCCTGGCAGATGGGCAGGTCCTTCTGTTCGGCCAGCTCCATGTTGTCCCACAGCAGGCCCAGGGTCTCCTTGGCCAGGGGCCAGGGCTCCTCCTTCCGGCGGCGGTCCAGGGCAGCCACGATGTCCTCGGGCAGGTGGGTGTTGGCCTGGATACACAGCCGGGCCACCGTGTCCGTAATGGCGGCGGCGGTGATGGTACGCATACAGTTCTCCCTCTTTCTCTTTGGGTTTGATAGGTCCATTGTAGCAGAGAATCGGGCAAAAGAAAAGCATGACCGGGGCCGGTCATGCTTTCTAATCTGAATTATTCTGTTTCTATATTACGGATAGTAGCTAAATCCCGACCAGATGGTCCGGGCGATGCCCTTGTTCTGCACGGCCTGCGTACCGCCCAGGGTCTGGATGCTCTGGAAGGGGTAGCGCAGCCAGTGGATCTGGTGGTGGAGGAAGGCATAGGCGAAGTCGCCGGTGTACTCCTCCCCATCGGGCACCTGGGCGGTGTAGGCCAAGTATCCCCGGGCCTGCTGGGCGTCGCGGGGCACAGAGAAGGGGAACCAGGGGGAATAGTGGCTGTAGCCAAAGCGCTCCAGCTCCAGGCTGGCAAAGAAGCGCCCCCACTCGGACAGTTCCTCGGCGGTCTTGCCCCCGGCCAGCTTCACCTGGGGGAGGACGGCCTGGGTCTCCCCGTCCACGTCCCACAGCAGCCGGGCGGCGTAGTCCGTCGCCTGGTAGTTGCCGCTGGGGTCCACGGTGAAGACCTCCTGGATGCGCCGCCCGGGCAGCTCCTTCAGGTCGAACCAGTAGTACCACCGGAGCTGGCCGTCGGACAGCTCCACCAGATAGGCGGACAGGTCCCCGGCGGTGCCGTCCTCCAGCTGCTGGCGCTCCGGGGTGTCCTCCCCGTTCTGAAAGGCCACGGCCCGCTGGACGGACACGGCTCCGGCGCAGCGGTCCAGCTCCTCCGGGGACAGGGCCTGGACCAGGCTCTCGTCCATCCCCAGGGCGGTCAGGTTCTGGGCGGCGGCCTGCTGCTGGGCGGAAAGCTCCGGTAGAGGTTCGGCGGGACCGACGAAGCAGCGGCTGCTCAGCCACAGGGCGGGTATTGTGGCCGCAACGGTGACGGCCAGCACCAGACCCAGCACCGTCCGGCCAGACAACCGCACCGGCGCGGGAGCGATGGCATAGCCCCGGCCGGACAGCACATCCCGCTCCTGGGCGATGCACCACAATAGATAGAGTTCCAGAATGATAAAGGCGATGCTCCGGCCATAATAGACCAGGCCGTTGGTGATGGTCACGCCCAGCATGGCGGGCTCGGTGCAGGGGTTCAGCTCGCACCACAGGGCCACGGCGATGGCGATCACATAGGCCACAAGCCCCCGGCCCAGCCAGTCCCGTGGCGGCGTTTCGTCACCCTCTCCCCCACCCAGCAGGGCGAAGGCGGTGCGGCTGCCCTGGCGCAGGGAGAGGAGCATGAGCAGATTCACGGCCTGCAAGGCCCAGGTCAGGCTCCAGTTCAGCCAGGGGATCGCCCCGATCCGATCCAGCACCGGGGTCCCCCCCAGCACCAGCACGGTCATCTGGACGGCCAGGTGTATCCCCGCCATGATCCAGCCCAGGTGGAACCACCGGTTCTCCCGGCGGAGGGAGCGATAGCCCAGATAGAGCAGGGTGGCCCCCAGCAGGGGCAGGAGATATTGCAGATAGAACACTTCCAGCCGGAAGGTACACAGGGCCAGGCCCCACAGAATGCGGCCCACGGCGCTGTGCCAGGGGGTGCAGAGGTCCAGCTCCCCTGGAACGGGGGGCAGCTGGCCCATCTGGTCCATCAGGGCGCGGTCAAAGGAGTCGTTGGTCATGCAAGCTCCCCTCCCATCTGCTTTTGCAGCTTTTTTCGGATGCGGTACAGCCGCCCCTCCACCGCCCGGGCCGTGGTGCCCAGCTCGGCGGCCATCTGCTGGGTGGACTGCAAGTAATAATACTTCCGGTAAAACAGCGCCCGGTCCCCGGCGCTCATGGCGCTCAGCAGCCGGGACAGGGTCTCCAGCCGCTCCTTTTGCAGCAGGACCTCCTCCGGGCCGGGGGCGGGGTCGGCCAGGGTCTCGTCCAGAGCGCCTGTCCGCTCCCGCTGCCGGGCCTGGGCGCGGAGCCGGTCATAGGCCGCGTTGCGGCACAGGGCGGTGAGCCAGGTGGCGGGGGAGGATCTCTCCCGGTCATAGCTCTCCCACCGCTCCCACACCCTGGCGCGCACCTGAGCCAGGCACTCCTCCTGCTCGTGGGGGTCGGACAAAATGCCCCGGACGACATAGGCCATCATGGGCCCGTGCCGCTCCAGCAGGGCCTCGATCTCCTCGTGACGGGGGACAGCGGCCATCCGGCTCACCTCCTGTTCTTCTCTCTTTGCCTGTATATACGCCCCAGCGGTCCCTATCCCACGGAATATTTTTTATTTTTCAAATAAATGTGGTCCACAGGCCGCCGAAGACCAGGGCCGGGAGCATATTGGCCACCCGCAGCTTGGTGTCAAAGGCCAGGTTGGCCCCCACGCAGAAGATGAGGATGGACCCCAAAAAGGACAGGTTGTCCACCACCGCCGGGCTGAACACCGGGGCCAGCAGTCCGGCCAATAAAGTGATGCTGCCCTGAAACACTCCCACGGGCAGGGCGGAGAACAGGGCACCCTTGCCGTAGGTCGCCGCGAAGACCATGACGATGAGACAGTCCAGCACCGCCTTGGTCAGCAGGGTGGACGGGTCGTGAGACAGGCCGTCTTGAATCGATCCCACCACCGCCATGGCCCCGATGCACACGGTGAGGGAGGCGGTGACAAAGCCCTGGACGAACTGGCTGTCCCCGCCCCGGTCCGCCTTGGCCTTCAGCCAGGCCCCCAGGCGTTCCATCTTGTCGTCCAAGTCGATCCACTCCCCAACTAACGTGCCCAGGGCCAGGGCGAAGATCATGCCCAGGGTGTCCTTCACCCCCGTCCCGGCCAGGGCGCCGCCCTCGGCCCGCAGCAGGCCGGGCATGGCCCCCGCCGCGCCGATGAACACCACGGCCAGACCCATGGTGCGCATCAGGGCCCCCTGCCACCGCTCCGGCAGGCCGCCCTTCAGCAGCAGCCCCAGCCCGCCCCCGGCCAGAATGGCCAGCACATTGGCCAGCGTCCCCAGTCCCATCATAAAACACAACTCCTTTTTAAGTCTCTCCCATTATAGCGGTGGGCAAAGTCCTTGTTAAAAGCGCAAAAGGGCCCCGCCGTCCTGGATAAACAGGACGGCGGGGCCGGAAAGAAGAGGGGGGTAAGACGATAGAGAAACGCGGGGGATATCAGAAGGGGCCGTAGCCGATCTGCACGGCGATGGCCAGGAAGATGAAGGCCACCACCCACCACATCAGGAACAGGGGGAACAGGTACTTGGCCCACTTCTTGAAGGACACGCCGCCGCACATGGCCAGGGCAGCCAGGATCTCGCCGCCGGTGGGGGCCATGACGTTGGTGAAGGCGTCGCCCATCTGGAAGGCCAGCACGGAGGTCTGCCGGGTGATGTTCAGCATATCAGCCAGCGGGGCCATGATGGGCATGGTGATGGCAGCCTGGCCGGAGCCGGAGGGCACCAGCACGTTGAACAGGTCCTGCACCACGAACATACCGCAGGCAGCCAGAGTGGGGGGCAGCCCGTTCAGCAGGCTGGACAGGAAGTGGATGATGGCGTCCATAATGTTGGCCTCCTGAAGCAGGATGACCACGGAGTTGGCCAGACCGATCATCAGGCAGGGGAACAGCATATTGCCGCAGCCCTTTTCGAAGTGGTCGCAGATCTCGCTGGGACGCAGGCCGCCCACCAGGCCGCCGATGATGCCGATGGCCAGGAAGATGCCGGACAGCTCGTCGATCCCGAAGCCCAGGTTGACAATGCCCCACACGGTGAGTGCCAGACCGATGATGAACACCACCAGCGTGAGCTTCTGCCGGGTGGTCAGCGGGGTACCGCTTTCGGTGTCGATGGTCAGATTCTGGGCGGTGATCCGGTCGATTTCATAGGTGGAGCTGAGGGTGGGGTTCTTCTTCACCCGGCGGGCGTGCCAGGTGACGTAGCAGATGCTCACCGCCAGCAGGCACAGGAACAGGGGCACACGCAGATTCATGCCGGAGAACATGGGCAGGCCCGCAATGCTCTGGGCCACGCCGGTGGTAAAGGCGTTGGTGATGGCGCCGCCGTAGCCGGAGGCCGCCGCGCAGAAGATGATACCTACGGCCGTCAGCGAGTCGAAGCCCATGGCCAGACAGCAGGCCAGGACCAGGGGAACGAAGGCCAGGAACTCCTCAAAGTTGGCGCAGAAGGCGGAGCCGCAGCCGAAGACCAGCATACACACGGGAATCATCAGCAGCTCTTTGCCCTTCATGGCCCGAACCACGTTGGCCATTCCGGTCTCGATGGCCTTGGTGCCGTTCAGGATGGCGAACATACCGCCAATGACCAGCAGGAAGGCAATGATATAGGCGGCGTTCTGAATGCCCAGGGACACGGACATCAGCAGCATAAAGGGACTCACGGGGTTGCGGTCTACGGTGTGGTAGCTGCTGGGGTCTACGATCTCTCGGTCGATCGCCGCGTCATAGACTCGGTCGTAGCTGCCGGCGGGGACGATGTACGAGGCCACCGCCACGATGAGGATGATCGCCACCAGGAACAGCATCGGGTTTACGGCTTTCAGTTCTTTCTTCTTTTTCTCTCCCATTTTGATCTACTCCTTATTGTATTGCTTCTTATTGCTCCTTATCGTTCCTTCAATATAGAGATATCTTCCCCCCAAAATACGCGCTGCGCTGCCGTGTAAGGCGGCGGGGAGTTATACCCGGCACTCGGTCAGGATGCCTCGCAGCAGGTCGTATACCCGCTGGGTGGAGGAGACACTGACCTGTTCCGATGGGGAGTGGAAATTCCAGCAGTCCGGACCGATGGCGATGGCATCCAGATCCGGTTTGTACTGGGAGAACAGACCCACTTCCAGTCCGGCGTGGACAGTGAGGTACTCCGGTACATGACCGAACTGACGAACGTACACCTGCTCCGCCGCCTGGCGCAGAGGGGAGTCGGGCTGAAAGTCCCAAGAGGGATACCGGCAATCCGTTTGACACTGGCCGTTGAGCAGTAGGGCCAGCTGCTGGATGCGCTGGCAGAGATAGTCGGCTAGGCTGTCCCGGGCGGAGCGGACCTCAAAGACCAGGCGCAGCCCGTTCTGATCCAGATAGCACTCGCCCATGTTGTCCGAGGTATCCACCAGGCCCACCAGCGTCTCGTTCATCTGATAGATGCCGTCGGGTGCCAGCAGCAGGGCGGCCAAAAAGCGGTCTGGCTGACTGCACCACTCCGGCTTCTGGGTGGGCCTGGCCTGAACGGTGATCTTGTCCCCTGTGGCCGACAGCTCCCGGCGCATCGTCTCCTGCTGCTGAGCCACCAGGGCGGTGAGCTCCTGCTCCCGCTCCTGGGGGATACACACCACCGCTTTGGCCTCCCGGGGGATGGCCAGGCGGAAGGTACCGCCCTTCACGGGGCCCAGCTTCATCTCGCCGGACTGGCTCAGAGCCAGCAGCACCCGGGCCAGCAGGGTGGTGGCGTTGCCGTGGCCCCGGTGGATGTCCTCCCCGGAGTGGCCGCCGTGGAGACCGTCTACCGCAAGTTCAAAGGCGCTCCATCCCTCTGGCACAGGGCCGGAGGCAATGGGCACGGTAAGCTCTGCCGAGATCCCGCCGCAGCTGCCGCACAGGATCTGCTTTTCGTTGGCGTGATCCAGATTGATCAGGCGCGTGGCCGTCATCTTGCTCACGTCAAAGTGCTCAGCACCGGAAAAATCCTCCTCCTCCGCCGTGGTGAACAGCACCTCCAGTGCGGGGTGGCTCAGGGTGTCGTCGTCCAGCACCGCCATGGCCATGGCCACGCCGATGCCATCGTCGGCACCCAGGGTGGTCCGTCTGCCGGTGGACAGGATGTCACCGTCCAACTCCCAGTGGATGGGGTCCTTCATAAAGTCGTGCTCTGCTTCAGGCGCCTTTTCACACACCATGTCCATGTGGGCCTGAAGCATGATCCCGGGGGCACCCTCGTATCCCGGGGTAGCAGGCTTGCGGATCAGGATATTCAGCTTCTCGTCCTGCTCTGCCTCCAGCCCCCGTTCCCGGGCCCAGCGGAACAGAAACTGACTGATCTGCTCTTCGTGCTTGCTGGGGCGGGGGATGTCGCTGATGACACGGAAAAAGCGAAACACAGGATGGTTGCAAAGGGCCTCTGTGGCTGCTGACATAATAAACTCCTCCTAACGTCACGTTGCTCCGGTTTAAAATGTTAACAAGATTATTTTATAATCAGGATTATATTTTAACAGAAGTCGTTTGTCAATAGCGTTTTGTAAAGTTCGCTTTCAGGCAGGATACACAGTTTTGACAGCCTAATACCGGAAAAAACCGTAAAAATAGGGGCCGTTCTCAACAGAACGACCCCTTATGCGGGGAAATGTCCCCGTCGGCCCTTAGATTTTTGTTTATTTTGCCGCAGCGAGCAGATACTCGAACAGCTGGTCAAATCGTCTGCTGCGGGCTTGGATGTCAAAATGCTCCTTGTCCAGCACCGCCTCATAGATGAAACTCTGATGCAGGGCGATGATCAGTTCCATGGTGTCCTCCGCCTTCTCCGGGGCCACGTCTCCCTCCTGCACCATCTTCTCCATGGTAATGCGGTCACGGTCCAGCATGTTCCCGCCCATCATGATCTGCCGCATCTGGGGACTCAGGTGGTCCAGCTCCCCAGGGAACAGCTCCTGATAATACATCTTCAGCACAGAGCCCAGCCGGTGGCTGTATTTACCGAAGAACATATTGTAATAGATCTCCGGGGAGCGGAAGGCGCAGCAGTTGAAGCAGTGGTAGATGGTCCGGTATTGGTCGATGGCCCGCATGTCCGGCTTCCACTCCTGTTCCAGCATCGCCACATACTCCCGCAGATAGCACACCGAGCCAAACAGGGCCAGCTGCTCCAGGTCATTGAAGTAATTATAGATGGTGGCGCTGTTATAGCCCGCCTCTCCGGCGATCTTGCGGATGGACAGGCCATCCAGCCCCTCGGTGCGGATGAGTTTCTCCGCGGCCTCGATAAAATAGGACATGATGCGCTTGCGCTTTATGGTCAACTTGTTGTCCAATGCCTTGTCTGGTTGCTGCATATTCAAAAATCTCCTCTTCCAAAATGATTGACAAATCACCCAGGTCATTTTATAATCGTGATTACAAAATAATCTAGGTCATATTGGAGGTCATCTCACATGGGTCGTTTTCGTTGCTCTGGCGGGATCATGGTCTTTCTGGGCGCGCTGTTTTGGAGCCTGAACTCGCCGCTGGTCAAATTTTTGACGCTGAATGCCCTGCTTATCTGCGGGCTGCGCTCGGTCATCGCGGCCGTCGCCCTGCTGCCCACCATCCGGCCCAAGCAGCTGCGGTGGAACAGGTGGATGCTGATGTACGTCTGCTCCTATGCCGGGCTGTGTGTCAGCGTCATTCTGGCCCTGTCCCTCACCTCTGCCCCGGTGGCCGTCGGAATGCAGTACACGGCGACCATCTGGCTGTTTCTGCTGGGACTGGTGCAAAAGAAGCCCTTCACTCTGCGGGCCTTTTTCCCGGTGCTGGTCATCTCGTTGGGGGTGGTGTGCTTTATGTGCTCCGGCACCGATGGGGCCAGCCAGGCGGGCAACCTGATCGCCCTGGCAGAGGGCGTGTTCTTCGCCTGCTTGACAGTCAGCTCTAAGCGGGCGGCGGGGACCAACCCCCTGGGCCTTACCGCCCTGGCCAATGCGTTCACCGGGATGCTGGTATTTCTCCTCTTCCCCAGTGCCCTGTCCGGTCTGGCCGAAATGACGGCGGTGGAGTGGGCGATGATGCTGGTGCTGGGCGTAATCCAGGTGGGTCTGGGCTATGGCTGCTATAATATCGGGGTACAGCAGGTCTCTGCCCAAAAGGCCTCTGTTATCGCCCTGTGGGAGATGATCCTTGGGCCCCTGTGGGTGGCTCTCTTCCTGAAGGAGTACCCCACTTTCATGGTGATGGCCGGGCTGTGCATCATTCTGCTGGGCATGGTCATGGACACGGTGTTCTCTGCCCAGGGACAGGAATCGAAAATTCCATCATGATTATTTTAACATGATATCCCCACTTTGCAAGCTGTTCCCTGAAAATTTACACAAATGAAACAGCCAAGTCCCCGGGACAGGCGCACGTCAGCTGCCTGTTCCGGGGACTTGGCAATTTTCAGAACCCCAGCACCCGCTCCCGCAGGATGGGGTTGCCCAGGATGGCGATGTATGTTCGGATGTGTTCGTCCTTCCTCTGTCCCATGCGGCCCAGGAGGAGCACCGCCTTCTGCACGGCCTCCTCGTCCTGGCGGTGGATGAACTCGTAAAAGGCGTCCCGGAAGAAGGTCCCGTCGCCCCCGGCGATGCCGGCGGCCAGGGTGGACAGAAAGGCCCCGGCAGGGATGGTCTCGCCGACGCCGTCCAGCTCCGCCCGCAGGCCTTTCATCCAGGCGGTCATCTTCTCAGAAAACCGGAACAGGGCGTCCGGGGTCCAGTAATAGGCCATGTCGTCCCCGTCCAGTTCCAGCATTCTGCGGGTGTCGGCCATGGGGGTCACAGGCGGGCAGGGCTTTGCAGGCCGGGGCTGGGTCCCCCGCTCATCGGGGATATTTTCTCCGATCTCGTCCCAGATAGACCAGAAGTCTACGCCAAATTCCCTTGCCGTCATGGTGACGGCGGCCGTCGGCGGGACAAATCTGGCCAGAAACAGAAGCCGGATCCTGTCCTGCTCCTTCGCTGCGGCGCCGCGCTCCTCCGCCGTCATCACCAGACACTTTTTTGCCTCCTCTAAGTCTCCCCCTCGCCGATGATACTCCTTCAGGTTCTCCTGTAAGAGCTGAAAAAACAATGCCTCTGGCGCTTCCTCCCCCGTCTGCTGGCCGTCCTCCCCCCGCACGGCCAGCAGGTTTTGCATAAATTCGTCCAAATGGCAGGCCGATAGATAGGCCTCCGCCTGTTCGATGTCCACGCATTCCGCAGGGACATGGCCCCCCAGCGCAAACAGGTTCCGGTTATATCTGTTGTCCCGCTCCTCTTCGTGCAGCAGCTTTTCCAGCGTCCAAACCTGGGTGGCCCGCCAGTTGGTATAGCTTGTGCCCAGCACGCCGTTGAGCCACCGGATGTATGGCTCCTCCCGGATCAGCCGCCCGTCCACCGTGACCGCGCTGTAGGTCTTGGAGAACAGACAGGTGAGGACCTCCACCGCCAGGACCGTGTCATAAAAGCAGCTCCCGCCGATCTTTCCGCCGCCGAAGCCCCCTGCCACCGCACTCAGACCCCAGGTCTCCCCGCTCTCGTTATCCAGGTAGTTATAGTGGAACGACGCCTCGCCCTTGTCGTTCAGCTCCGGGGGAAAGAGGAGACAGAATTTTTTCCCGTGCAAATGGACCCAGTCCAGCGACATCATCCCCCCGGCCCGCAGCATGGCCAGGGCCTGCCGCCCGTATTCCGCCCGGTCCTCCTCCGGGATGTCGATCTCACCCAAAAAATACGAAAAAGTTCCCATTCACAGCCCTCCCGTGGGATATATCTTTGCTATAGTATAGCACCGAAAGGGCGGGAGGACATTGAAGCGGCGGTTCAAAAGGGCTATTTTTCGATCAGATCCTCCACGGTGCAGCCCAGGACTTTCGAAAGCCGATACAGGCTCTCCCCGCTGGCTCTGTTGATGTTCTTGTTGCGCTGCTCATACATCTGGATGGACCGGAGACTGACGCCGGAGCGCTCTGCAAGCTCCGCCTGGGTACAGCCATAGGTCGTTCGGATGCGCTTCAGATTCGTCTCCGAAAAATGCTCCCGCACCCTGGCGTCCACGATATCCACGAATTTGCTGACGTCGGCTTCGTGGAGGACGTCATACATTTTCTGAAAGTCCCCAAAGGAAAACACCTGGAAGATCTCGCTGTATTTCCGCCCGGAATACCACTGGTAATAGGCCACGGCCCAGCCGACCCAATATTCCCGGGAACGGCCATAGCGCTCCGCAGGCTCCGGCAGGTCGGTCTGGCCTTTTGTCTCCTCCAGGACCTGCATGGCCAGCTCGATCCCGCTCTTCCCCGCCAGGCAGGCCGGTTCCCCGTTCTCCATGCGCTTGCTCACCGAGCTGACCAGGAAGAGCGTCACAAAGTCCTCCCCCGGGATCTGGCAGACATTCACCGCATAGTCAAAGGCGTCGCCCAGGGCTGCCTGCGCGTTACTCAGATAGATTTCTTGGTATGCGCGGATCATCGTTCCCAATGCCTCCCCTCATGATGTCCTGGATGTACAGGCCGTCGCTCTCCTCTTCCAGCATGTCCAGATAGCACCGGTTCGCTTCGTCATCCCGGGCCTTGCGCAGGGCATAATATCGCTCTTTTTCTGCGGCGGCAGCCCCTTCAAACTTCAGTCTGGAAAAGGCAAACTTCGATTTGACCACGATCTGCTCCCCCAGTTTCCCCAGCCGCATGGCCTGTGCCAACTGCTCCACGGAAATGCCGTTGTTCAAAAAGGACTCCGCATAGTCGAAATAGGAATCGTCCGCCCGATAGCCGGTGATCAGGTCATAGGAGTTTACATTCACGCCGAAGTGGTCGATCAGATATCGCTTCGCCCGCCGCGCCACCGGCGTTTTAATGGCAAAGAGGCGGTGTTCCACCAGGACCGCGATCCAGTTGAGGATGGTATAGTCCGGGCTGTTCAAATTCAAGATATTTAGATATTCTGTGTCCAGGGTATAGCGGTTGACAAAGCCGTCCCGCAGAGAAGAAACGGCCCACTCCTTCGCCAGGGCCTCGCTGGCGGTGCAATAGAACCCCAGGCCAAAATCATTGTTCCTCTTCCCCGCGCCGAACACCGGCTGCTCTACAATTTTTTCCGAACCGTGAAAAATCGTAATGTGCTGCTCCATCTGCTTCCGCCTCCTTTCTTCTAAAGTATCACCAAAGTGATAGAAAGTCAATCTTGCGTTGGATGACATATCCTGTTGCCCGTAAAATCTTATTTGCAACATCATTTTGCGGTTATAAATCGTAAAACGATTTATAATGGCTCTCCTGCGGTTATGATGCAGCCCCTCAGCACATATACATGAACCACATCTGGCTCTGCCAAACTGGCAGCAGGGCGTGGGGAGTGTTATGCTGTGAAGGGAAACATGGAGGAGCGGGCCCAGCGGCTGGCGCTGTACATCATCGAAAACCAGACCACCGTCCGGGCGGCGGCGGGGCGGTTCGGGATCTCTAAGTCGACGGTCCACAAGGATATCTCCGAGCGTTTACCCCGGTTTGACCGTCCGCTTTATTTACAGGTCAAGCAGGTGCTGGACGAGAACAAGGCCGAGCGGCACATTCGGGGGGGCATCGCCACCCGGCGGAAATATAAGGGGCAGTAACACCTTGCCCGGTGGCGCGGCAGCGGGTATAATGGGGAAAAGCTGACTGCGAAAGGAACATCGTCTGTGGAGTATTACTTTGCCCCCATGGAGGGGGTCACAGGCGCGGAGTACCGCGCCGTCCACCACCGGCACTTCCCCGGGGTGGACCGCTATTACATGCCCTTTATCACCCCCACCCAGGACCGGGTGTTCACCCCCCGGGAGCTGCGGAACATCGCGCCGGAGCGCAATGTAGGCTACTGCGCCGTGCCCCAGCTGCTGACCAAAAACGCCGGGGACTTCAACTGGGCCGCTGGGGAGCTGTGGGCCATGGGCTATGACGAGGTCAACTTGAACCTGGGCTGCCCCTCCGGCACGGTGACGGCCAAGGGCAAGGGGGCGGGGATGCTGGCCGACTTAGAGGGGCTGGACCGCTTTCTGGACGGCATTTTCTCCGCCGCCCGGGGCAAGATCTCCGTGAAGACCCGCCTGGGGCTGCGGGACCCGGAGGAGATCTTCCCCCTGCTGGAGCGCTTTGCCCGCTATCCCATCTCCCTGCTCATCCTGCACCCCCGGGTGCGCCAGGATTTTTACAAGGAGCCGGTGCGGCCGGACTACTTCGCCCGGGCGCTGGAGGTCTATCCCGGCCCCATGTGCTATAATGGCGGCCTGCGCACCCCGGAAGACTGCGCCGCCATGCAGGGGCGCTTCCCTCAGGTCCGGCACTGGATGCTGGGGCAGGGACTGCTGGCCGACCCGGCCCTGATCCGCCGCTGCCAGGGTGGGCCAGCCCTTACCCGGCAGGAGTTGCGGGCCTTTCACGACGAGCTCTACCACACCTATCTGGATGTGTTCAAAAGCCAGCGGAACACCGTGTTCCACATGAAGGAGCTGTGGAATTATCTCTCCGGCCTGTTCGACCAGCCGGAAAAGCCCCTCAAGCGCATCCGCAAGGCGGACGCCTCCCCCGCCTATGAGAGCGCCGTGGACGAGCTGTTCGCCCACCCCTTTCTTGCAGAAAAAGTTTAAAAATACCCGGCCCGGGGCCTGTTCTGTCAGGTCCCCGGGCCGGGTCTTATTCTGTTTAGTTCTCCGTCAACTGCTTCAGCAGCCCGGCGCATCCGGCGGACACGTCCTGCCAGGTGGCCTGAAAGTCCCCGGTGTACCAGGGGTCGGCCACCTCCTCCCCCGGGCGGCCCGCGTAGTCCAGCAGCATGTGGATCTTGCCCGCCGGGTCCCCGCCGTAAAATCGCCGCATGTTCCGCAGATTGGCGCTGTCCATGGCGATGAGCAGGTCAAAGTCCTGATAGTCCCGGGCGGTGATCTGCCGGGCGGCGTGGCCCTCACAGCCGATGCCGTGCTCGGCCAGCTTCCGCCGGGCGGGGGGATAGACCGGGTTGCCGATCTCCTCCCGGCTGGTGGCAGCGGACTCGATATGGAACCGCTCCCCCAGCCCCGCCTTCTCCACCAGATCCTTCATCACAAACTCCGCCATAGGACTGCGGCAGATGTTGCCGTGGCAGATGAATAATACTTTAATCATCTTTTTATATCTCCATTTAAGTCTTGTATTTCTTC
>URNZ01000027.1 GCA_900549405.1 uncultured Eubacteriales bacterium
CAAGCAGCTGACCATGATCACCGCCATGATCCGCAGCGCCCTGGAGGCGTCCGGGGAGTGACTGCCCTTCACCCTTTTGACAACAACAAAACCAGCCCCGCGCCGCCGGATACCTGGCAGCGCGGGGCTGGTTTTTTATTTCAATCACGCGGTCAATCCCCGCACACCTCCGCCGCCAGTTGGGCGACGGTCTTGTGGAGGATGGGGTGGCGCTTGTTGGGGGCGATCTCCTTCAGGGGCAGCAGCACGAAGTCCCGCAGGTGCATCTCCACGTGGGGGATGACCAGATCGTCGCTGTCCATGACCAGGTCATCATACAGCAGGATGTCCAGGTCCAGGGTCCGGGGGCCCCAGTGGATCAGCCGCTCCCGGTGGGCGGCCTGCTCGATGTCGTGGAGCCGGTCCAGCAGCTCGTGGGGGGGCAGGAAGGTCTTCAGCTTCAGGCAGGCGTTGAGGAAGTCGTCCTGCTCCACCCCGCCATAGGGCTTGGTATTCAAGTAACTGGATACCGATTCCACTTTACAGCCGTGGACTTCGTCCAGCGCCTTCACCGCCCCGTCCAGATAGCCCTTCTTGTCCCCCAGGTTAGAGCCCAGGGCGATGTAGGCGGTGTGCCAGAAGCGGGTGATCTTCACCGACACGGTCTTAAGGGGCAGGCCCACCGGGGCCCAGGGCTTTTTCAGCTCCAGCGTCAGCCCCTTCACCAGGGGATAGTGGAGCAGAACCTCCTCGGCCATGTGCTCCGCCGCCGTCTCGATGAGCTGAAAGGTATTCTGGTGCATATAGTCGGTGAGGAAGGCGCTGACCTCCCCATAGTGGACGGACTGCTCCAGGCGGTCCGCCGTCCCCGCCGGGCGGGTGTCCACATACAGGACCAGGGAGATGACGAACTTCTGCCCCAGGCGGTTCTCCTCGGGGAACACGCCGTGGTGGGCGAAGACCTCCAGATCCTCTACGTGGATCTCGTCATAAGGCAGCGTCATGGCTTAGTCCTTCCCGTCCCGCAGGATGGCCTGGGTCATGCGGATGGCCCGCAGGTTCTCCTTCACGTCGTGGACCCGGACAAAGGCCGCACCCTTCAAAACGCCCATGACGGTGGTGACCATGGTGCCCTCCACCCGCTGGTCGGTGGGCAGGTCCAGGGCCTGGCCGATGCAGGACTTGCGGGAGGTGGCCAGCAGCACGGGATAGCCCATGTCGCACAGCCGCTCCAGGTGGTGGATGATGGTCAGGTTGTGCTCGTAGTTCTTGCCGAAGCCCACGCCGGGGTCCAGGATGATCTGCTCGTCGGCGATGCCGGCCTCCTTGGCGATGGCCAGGCTGTCCCGCATGTCCTGGCAGAAGTCGTCCAGGAAGTTGTTGTACTCGGCCTTGTCCCGGTTGTGCATCAGGCAGCAGGGCACCTTGTACTGGGCGATGAGGTCGGCCACCTTCCGGTCATATTTCAGACCCCAGATGTCGTTGACCAGGTCCGCGCCCGCCTTCAGGGCGGCCTCTACCACCTCGCTCTTATAGCTGTCGATGGACACGGGGGTGTCGAAGTTCTTCTTGATCATCTCGATTACGGGGACCACCCGGTCGATTTCCTCCTGCACGCTGATCTGCACGTGGCCGGGACGGGTGGACTCGCCGCCCACGTCCACGATGGCCGCGCCCTGGGCGATCATGTCGGCGGTGTGGAGACGGGCGGCCTCTAAGTTGTTCCAGCGCCCGCCGTCGGAGAAGGAGTCGGGGGTCACGTTCAGAATGCCCATGATGGAGCAGTCGTGCTCCACATCAAAGGTATGGTTGCCAATTTTCATCATAGTAAAACGGCTCCTTATGCTTTTATTCTCATATTCTTCTTTTCCGGGCTCCAGTTGCACTCCGGCTCCGCCGGGCAGAACAGGCAGGCTCTTGAGGCTTTATCCGCCCCATAGAGCAGCCCGGCCAGGCCCTCCCGCTGCCGGTCCTGCTGGCCCCGGTGCTGGAGGATGGCGTCCTCCACTTCGGTCCGCTCGGCCTGGGAAAAGCCGCAGTCGGTCAGAATGACCTCCGCCAGCTGGGCGCTGGCCTGGTCGTGGGGGATATTCCGGGTGTATTGCAGATGCCGCCCGATGTCGTGGAGCAGGGCGGCGGCGTAGATCAGTTCTTTGTCCACGCCCAGCCCCCGCTCTAAATTTTCAATGTAGGCCAGCCGGGCCACGTCCAGAAAGTGAACGAGATCGTGGCGGCAGAACTGCCTGTCCCGCTCCAGGTGAGCGATCTGACGGACGCTGTCCCGCCACAGGGGGTGGCGGCAGATGGCATTGACCCGCTCCAACTCAGCGGTGCTCCAGCATCCGATAGAAGTCGGTGCGCAGGCGCTCGTCGTCGTTGAACACGCCCCGGGTCACCGCCGTCACCGTCTTGGTGCCCGGCTTTTTGATGCCCCGCATGGTCATGCACATGTGCTCGGCCTGGATGAGGACCATCACGCCCTTGGGCTTCAGCTCCTCCATAAAGGCGTCGGCGATCTGGGCGGTCAGCCGCTCCTGAAGCTGGAACCGCTTGGCGAACACCTCCACCGTCCGGGCCATCTTGCTCAGACCCACCACTTCCCCGTCTGGGATATAGGCGATGGCCGCCGTGCCATAGAAGGGCAGCATGTGGTGCTCGCAGAAGGAATAGAAGTGGATGTCCTTCTCCAGGACCATGTCGTTGTTGTCCACGTGGAAGCGCTTTTTCAGGTGCTTGGCCGCGTCGTCGGTATAGCCGCCGGCCAACTCCTCATACATCCGGGCGATGCGGTCAGGGGTCTCCAGCAGGCCCTCGCGATTGATGTCCTCGCCGATCCCGCTGAGGATCAGGCGAACGCCCTCTTTGATCTTCTCAGAATCCATGTTGTGCGCCTCCTTTTAATTCAAAGCGTCAGCGGCCTCGCCCAGGAAGGACAGAGAGCCGAAGATGATGATCGCGTCCTCTTTCTTGGCCATGGCCAGGGCCTTTTCCACCGCCTGAGCGATGCTGTCGGCGGCCTCCACCGAGGGGTTCACCTTGGCCACCGCTGCCGCCAATTCTTCAGCGGGCAGGGCGCGGGGGTTGTTGGGGGTCTCTACGGTGATGATGTGCTGGGCCAGGGGGGCCGTCATGCCGATGACCTGGTCATAGTCCTTGTCCTTGAACATGCCCATCACAAAATAGAGCTTCTTTCCGGGGAAATACAGCTCCAGGGACTGCTTCAGCTCCCGGGCAGCGCCGGGGTTGTGGGCCCCATCGATGATGACCACGGGGTCGTGGCGCAGGGTGGTGAAGCGGCCCCGCCAGGCGGTGCGCAGCAGCCCGTCCCGCACCTGGTGGTCGGTGATCTGGAAGCCCAGCTTCCGCAGGGCCTCCACTCCCTCCAGGGCCAGGGCGGCATTCTTGATCTGATAGCTGCCCGCCAGGGCGATGGTCATGTTCTCCCAGTTCTTATAGGAGAAGGTCTGCATGTCCGCGCCGTAGTGTACGTCCCGGAGCTGGCTCTCGTCCACCACCTGCAGGCCGCTGTGCTGCCGCTGGCAGGTCTCTTCAATGACCTGGGCGGCCTCCGGCTCCTGGTGGGCAGAGACTACTAACGTGTTGGGCTTGATGATGCCCGCCTTCTGCTCGGCGATCTTGGCCAGGGTGTCCCCCAGCACGTCCATGTGGTCCATGCTGATGGAGGCGATCACCTCCACCAGGGTGGTGGTGATGACGTTGGTGGCGTCCAGCAGACCGCCGCAGCCCACCTCCAGGGTGACGATGTCGCAGTGCTTCTCCTTAAAATAGAGGAATGCCAGGGCGGTCTCCACCTCGAAGACGGTGGGGCTGGGCAGACCGGCCTTCTGCATATCCTCGGCGGCGGCGGCGATGGCCGTCACGTGGCGGGCCAGGGACTCCTTTTCGATGTACACCTGATCCACCTGGATGCGCTCCCGGTAGGAAAACAGCGTGGGAGAGATGTAGCGTCCGGTGCGATAGCCCGCGCCCGTCAGAATGGTGGACAGATACGCCAGGACCGATCCCTTTCCGTTGGTTCCGGAAATGTGAATGAACTTCAACTCGTTCTGGGGGTTGCCCAGGCGATCCAGCAGTTCTCTCATGCTCTCCAAGCCAAGCACACTTCCGTATTTGGAAACCTCGTCCAAATATACTCTTGCTTCTGTGTAATTCATACTGCTCCTTGTCCGAGACGGCCAGCCGTCTCTGAATTTTGTCAAAAAGTATTATATTCCCCCGACCTGTATCCTGCAATGATTTTACCGCAAATTTACGCTTTGTATTTTAAAGAATGTGGGCGTATCCAGATTAAAAAAGCCGAATTTTCTTGTCAAATATACAAAAAAAGTATCGGCGGCGTTAAGTTTCCGTTTATCCCCTCCACCGCGCTTCGTCACTTTCTGAACCCGGTTTTGCATTTTTTCTTTCACTTTTGCCCCGTTTGAACACAATTGCAGGACGATGTCTTTTTCGCCGTCCGCCCTTCAAACGGGCTGTCTCTGGTCCCGCTCTTTCCCCGCCTTCTCCGTCCCGGGCAGCTTTGAATATGACCAGTGGCTGGAAAAGACCCGCACCGCCCTGCGGGACGAATATCTCCTCCAGCTGGACGCGGCGGCCAAGGCCGCCCTGGCCGAGGGCCGCGAGACGGACGCCGAGCGTTTTTGGCAGCGCTATCTCCAGGAGGAGCCCCTGTGCGAGACGGTGTCCGTCTCTCTGATGGAGCTGTATCGGGCTAGGCGGGACTATAACCGGGCAGCCCTGGTCTATCGCAGCCTGCACAAGGCCATGTCCGACTGGCTGGGCATCACGCCCCTGAAAGAGACCTCTGCCCTGTACTACTCCATCATGGAGGAGTGGAACGCCCGGGCCGACCCGGAGGACCAGCGCAGCGACGACTTTCTGGTGGGCCGGCAGGAGCAGCTGCAAAGCCTGTTCCAGCTCTTCCCCGGCCCCGGCTCCGGGCAGCGGCGGCAGTCCTTCGTCCTGCTGGGGGAGGCCGGGGTGGGCAAGTCCCACCTGCTGGCCCACTTTCTGGCCCACGGGGCCGTGTCCGACGCCCAGATCGTCACCACCTCCTGCTTTAAGTCCAAGCAGGAGGAGTATCTCTACCCCTGGCAGGCGGTGATGCTGTCCATCGCCAGCTACATCCGCAAGGAGGACATCCCCATCCCCACCGCCTATCGCCAGGCCGTCAGCGCCCTGTTCCCCGTGTTCGGCAGCGGAGAGGGCAGCGTGGAGAAAAAGGCCCACATGCTCATCGACAGCGTCATGTCCTTCGACAGCGTGCTGATGATCCTGTCGCTGGCGGCGGAGAAGCGCCCCCTGCTGCTGGTGCTGGAGGATATCCAGTGGATGGACAAGATCAGCGCCGACCTGCTGGACCAGCTGCTGCACAAGGCCGACTCCAGCCGCATCCTGTTCGCCGCCACCTGCCGCCAGCCCAGCGGGCCGGTGGCCACCCCCCTGCTGTGGGGGCTGGAGGAGGACGGCCTGTGCCGCTGCTGCCACCTCTCCCCCTTCACCAAGGACGAGACCATGGAGTTCATCCAGCTCTATGGGGCCCAGAGTCTGCCCCAGGCGGACAAGGAGCGCATCTATCAGGACACCCAGGGCAACGCCTTTCTCCTTACCCAGCTCATTGGCAGCATCATGGAAAACGGGCGGCCCACCGTCCTGCCCCGGAACATGGAGGAGATTTTGTCCTATCGCCTGTCCGGTCTCACCGACGAGGGGCTTCAGGTGCTGAACCTGGTGGCCATGTTCCCGGACCGGGCCCCCTATCCCGTGCTGGAGCGGGTGAGCAGCAAGCCCACCCTGGACCTGCTGTATGTCTGCCAGGAGCTGTGCCGCCGGTCCATCCTCACAGAGGTGTATGACGGCGGGGCCCTGTCCCTGGCCTTTGCCCAGGCGGAGTTTCGGGAGCTGACCTATTCCCGCATCCCCGCCCTCAGCCGCCGCATCCTCCATTTGAACATCGCCCAGGCCCTGGCCGACCTGTCCCCCGCCTCGGTGCCCGATCTGGACGCCCTCACCGCCTATCACTATGACCAGGGGGGCGACCAGTTCCACGCCATGCAGTATAAGGTCCACCGCTTCAAGACCTATGTGGTGTTCAACTATGCCTTGCTCAACGGTATGCCCCGGGAGGGGGAGGTGCTGCTGAACTCCACCCCCCAGGCCCTGGACCAGTTCCACCGGATGGAGCGGGAGCTGCAGGAGCTCCAGCGGCTGCACCCGGGGGACCAGGCCCTGAAAAAGGTGGAGTGGGACCTATACTACTCCGTGGGCTGCTTCTGCATCTATCGCGGCCTGTATCAGGAGGGGCTGGACGCCATCCGGCGCATTCTGGACGACCCCGCCGCCCCGGTGGAGCTGCTGGACCTGGCCCACGAGCAGATGACCTTCTATGGCATCCAGACCTATCAGACCCAGGTCATGCGGGAGCACATCCAGATCGCCCTGGCCCTGACCCAGGGCCGGGACCCCGCCCGCTACGCCGTGAATCGCCGGTATAACGGCTATCTGCTGGTGATGGAGAACCGGTATGAGGAGGGCCGGGAGGAGCTGCTGCGCTCCCTGATGCTGCTGCGGGACGGGGTGACGGACGACGTGGAGCTGCGGCTGCAAATTTTCCCCTGTCTGCGTTGGCCGTCGCTGCAAGAGAAACCGGGTGTCGTTCTCCTCAAAAAAGAAAAAAGTGGAGGGACCCCAAATGACAGCAATTTATGTTGCACTCGTGATCTACATGGTCGTTCTGTTCGGCGTCGGTCTGTTCTACAGCAAGAAAAACGCCACCATCAACGACTTTCTGCTGGCTGGCCGCGACCTTGGCGTCGTAGCCGCCACCCTGACCGTCACCGTGACTGACGGCTTCCAGATCATCCTGGTCATCATCGGCGTCATTTGGGTCACCGTGGTGGCCCTGGGCGATGTGGGCGGCTTTGCCGGTCTGAACTCCTCTCTGGCCGCCATGACCAACGAGCTCCCCGCCGACTATAACGTGTTCATGACCCCCGCCCACGCCAAGACCCTGCTGTGGATGATCCTCCCCGGTTTTATGTATACCATGATCGGCCAGGACATCTATCAGCGTCTGTTCGCCTGCAAGAGCCACAAGGTGGCCATCCAGACCTCCGTCTGCTCCGCCATCCTCATCATGTTCATCGCCGCCACCCCCGTTGTCTGCGGCCTGATCGCCCGCGTCATGCACCCCGAGCTGGCTGCCCAGGGCAACTCCGCCGCCGCTTATGCCACTCTGGCCATGTCCGTGCTGCCCAACTGGGCCGTGGGCATCATCATCGCGGCCTCCCTGTCCGCCATTCTGTCCACCGCCGACACCGCCCGGTTCCTGCGGGACATCCTCAGCGGCAGCGCCATCATGGACGAGTCCCGCTCCCTGCGGGTGCAGGACAGCATGAACACCCGCATCATCCCCCACGTCCACGGCATCGCCAAGCGCATGGCCGGTCAGACCTACGACGCCCTGATGGAGGAGCTGTACGCCGTCTTTGATAACCCCATCTTCCTGCCCGACGGCACCGCCCTGATGGGCTCTAACTGGGACGCCACCGCCATCGAGCTCTACTGCGACTCCCTGGCCATCGCCGTGATGGACGTGGCCAAGCTCACCGAGGTCCACATGGAGCGGCTGGTGGACCCCCATCTCAGCGGCCTGCCCGCCTTCCTGGTGAAGAATCCCGGCCTGAACAACGGCTTTATGATCCCCCAGTATGTCACCGCCGGTCTGCTGGGCGACATCGCCCTGCTGTGCGCCCCCGCCGCCGCCTTCAACGCCGCAGTCAGCGCCGGTCAGGAGAGCCCCGTCTATCGGGACGACACCGCCGCCCGCCAGCTGTATCAGGCGGTGCAGAAGCTGCGCAGCCTGGTCTCCATGACCATGCTCACCGCCCTTCAGGCCATCGACCTCAGCGACCACAAGGCCATGTCCCCCGTGACCCAGAAGATCCACGACCACGCCCGTCAGACCGTCACCTTCATGGAGAACGACGACCTGATGTATCAGCGCATCGAGGCCATGGAGCACCTGGTGGAGAGCAACCAGCTGCTGGCCGACTGCCCCGTTCCCTTCACGATCTGATCCACTCGATCCCCTTTTGACAACAGACCGCCCCTCCCGACGAAACACGGGAGGGGCGGTCTGTTATTCTTCGCTCAGCCAGCCATATTTGGTTTTCAGCCGCTCCAGCTTCTCCAGCATGGGTTCCGCCCCCAGCCACAGGAAAGCCGCCGTGGACAGGCCGTGGACGCAGTCCATGGGGAAGCCCGCCAGGTAATAGGTCAGCAGCACCCCCCGATTCAGCTCCCCCGCCGCCATCAGGGCGGAGGCGGTGTTCAACATGCCGCCGTAGATGACGATGGCGCTCACGGCGCCGAAGGCGCACAGGCTCCCCCGGCTGCGGCGCAGCCAGCCCGTCCGGGCCAGCACCCCGGCCAAAAAGCCCACGATGCCCATGCCGAACATCTGCCACGGGGTCCATGGCCCCTGGCCGAACAGGATGTTAGAGGTCAGCATGGTCACGCTGCCCACCAAAAAACCGCTCTCGCCCCCCAGGGCCACCCCGGATAAGATGGTCAGGGCCAGCACCGGTTTTGCCTGGGGCAGCATGAAAAAGGCCGCCCGGCCCGCCACGCCCATGGCGCACAGCGTGGCCAGAATGGCGATCTCCCTGGCCCCCGGTCTGCGCCCCTCAAAGGCCAGGAAGAAGGGCAGCATCCCCTCCAGCAGCATCAGCAGGGCGATGAAATAATACTTCCGCCCCCCCAGATAGAATGTTCCCGCGAACAGGGTGATAGGGACCAGCAGGAGCAGACACCCCGCCGCCAGTTTGGTCCGGCGGGGGAGTTTTTTTCTGCCTGGGAGCGTCTGGAGGGGCCTCCCCTCTCCCCCGCCCAGGGCAATGGCGCAGACCAGTGCCCACATGAGGAACCATACAGTCCGGCCCAGCTCGCCCCCCGCCGCCTGGCTCAGTCCGGCGGCGGTCATCAGGGCCGACAGGTCGGTGACCCGCAGGGCTTGGATCAAAGCGGCCAGGGCCAGGGCCCCGGAGCATGCCGCCAGCCCCCTCCGCCACAGGGGCAGCGGGCGGGGCTTTGCGCTCTCCTCCGCCGGGGCACACTCCCGGGGCTGATACGCCGCCTCTTCCAGGGGCGGGACAGCTCCGCCGCAGCAGGCGACGATATCCCGGGCGGTGACGGCTCCCGGCAGGATGTCCCGGCTCATGCGGCTGGCCGCCGTGGTATAGAACCGGTTGCCGGAGAAGAAGTCCCGGGGACTCCCCTCCGCTGCGATGCTGCCCTGGAAAAACAGGGCGCACCGGTGGGCGTGGTCGGCGCAGAAGGCCACGTCGTGGCTGACCATGACGATGGCCACACCCCGGGCCAGCAGCCGGTTCAGGATCTCCGCCAGCTGGTCCTGAAAGGCGGCGTCCAGGCCCTTGGTGGGCTCGTCCAGCAGCAGCACGTCCGGCTCCAGCAGCAGGACCTTCGCCAGAGCCGCCCGCTGCTGCTCCCCCCCGGACAGGTCATAGGGGTGGCGGCCCAGCAGGCCGGTGACGCCGCACAGACTGCACACCCGCTCCACCGCCGCCCGGTCCCGGCACACGTCCAGCAGATCCTCCTCCACCGTCTTCTTCAAAAACAGCGTTCTGGGGTCCTGGGGCAGCAGGGCTGTTCTCCCGTGGCAGACGACCTCTCCCCGCTGGGGCCGGTTCACCCCGGCCAGCAGGGTGAGGGCGGTGGACTTGCCCGCCCCGTTGCCCCCCAGCAGAGCCAGAAACTCCCCGGGGCGCACACTTAAAGACAGCCCTCGCACGATGTCCCGGCCCTCCCGGTCATAGCGGAACCACAGCTCCTCCGCCGTCAGGACAGGCTGGGTGGGATAGCGCCGCTCCGGCTCCGGGGGCAGGGGCTGAAAGGCGCGGTCTTTCTGAAAGTCCTCCAGCCAGTCCCGGCCCTCCCGCACCGTCACGGGGCAGGGGGTTGACGTCTCCGCCGCCGCCCACACCCGCATGGGGGTGGGCATGGCCCGGAACATGGCGTGGCCCCGATTTTTCAGCACCTGGCCGATCTCCCGTGGCTCTCCCGCCGCCAACAGCCGCCCCCCGTCCAGCACGGCGGCGGCGGTAGCCAGGGGCAGGGCCTCTTCCAGGCGGTGCTCGCTTAAAATCACAGTGGTGCCCAGCTCCCGGTTGATCCGGCCCAGCACGGATAAAAACTCCTCCGCCGCGATGGGGTCCAGCTGGCTGGTGGGCTCGTCCAGCAGCAGCACCTCCGGCTGCATCACCATGACGGAGGCCAGGGCCAGCAGCTGCTTCTGCCCGCCGGACAGCTCCGCCGACTCCCGGTGGAACCAGTCCTCAATGCCGAAAAAGCTGGCCATCTCCGCCACCCGGCGGCGGATCACCGGGGTGGGCAGGCCCAGGCTCTCCAGACCGAAGGCCAGCTCGTGCCAGACTTTATCCGTCACCAGCTGATTGTCCGGGGACTGCATCACAAAGCCGATGCCCTGGCTCTCCTCCCGCCGGTCCAGACTTTCAAGCGGGCGGCCCTGGAACAGGATGGTCCCCGTCCGGTCCCCGTGGGGAGCCAGAGACGGCTTCAGCTGCCGCAGCAGAGTGGTCTTGCCGCAGCCCGACTGGCCGCACAGCACCAGAAAGGCCCCCGGCGCAACGTCCAGGGACAGGCCCTCTAAGGCCTGACGGCTCTGGCCGGGATAGGTAAAGCTCAGGTTTTGGATGTGGAACGTCTCCATCGTCTCCCCTCCTCCCAGTCCAGAATGATCGGCGTCACGCACAGGGCCAGATAGCCCACAAAAAAGCTGGCCGTCATGGGGGTGACGGCTCCCCCACGCATGGTGGGGTAATACCGCCAGCGCAGTCCCCCGGCCAGGGCCCCGCACAGCACATAGCTCCCCCAACCCAGCAGCCAGGTCAGGGCCCGCCGGTCCCGCTCCGTCAGGCGATAGATGGAGAAGGCCGTCCGTACGGGCAGGCCATAGCCCCTGGCGCGCATGGAGTCCGCCGTCTCCACCCCGTTCTCCAACGACCAGGTGACAACGATGGACAGCGCCCGCACCCCCAGGCGCAGCCGCCGCCAAAGGCCGTCCGGCTCCTCGTTATTCAGGCCCCGCTGGACCTGGACGGCCAGGCGCAGCTGCCGGGTGAACCGGGGCACAAAGCGCAGGGTCATGCTCAGCACCAGGGACAGGGCCGGGGCGGCCCGGCCAAAGAGATAGACCAGCTTGTCCGCCGTCATCACCTTGGTACAGCAGGCAAACCAGAGCATCACGCCCCCCAGCATGGCCCCCGCCCCCAGGCCATAGGCCAGGCTCTCCAGAGTCAGGGGGTTGCCCGAGGGGAGATAGGTCAGAATGGTGGCCCCCGCGTGGCTGAACGCCGGATTCACCGCCGCCGCCAGCGCCATCACCGGCAGCACATAGCAAATAGCCCGCCCCGTCTGCCGCCGCCCGGTCAGAGACAGGTGACAGGCCGCCCCCCCGCACAGGGAGATGGCCAGGCAGACGGGGTGATCTAACATCATGGCCCCCGCCAGCACCAGGGCGAAAAACAGGGCGTTCACCGCCGGGTGGCAGCCCGCAAATCCGTCTCTCACGCGCCGTCCCCCGCATAGTAGGCCCCGCCCACGTCCTTGCCATAGTCGCAGGTGTACACCCACTTCACCGTGTCCCCATCCTTCAGGGCATAGCGGGAACAGCCGTAGTTGGGGAACCAGCCGTTCACCGCGTACATCCAGCCCGACTGTTCCCCGCAGTCGAACTCATACAGGTTGCCGATGCCCTCGATATAGGCGCTGTTATACATGGGGGTGTTGGAAAACTCCATGTGGATGCCATTGTCCCGGCACACCCGCTGGAGCACGTCAAAGACGCTCTCCCCCTCGTGGAATTCCACCTGAGTGGCGGGCAGCAGCCAGCCGTCGGCGGGGACCAGCTCCGTCTTGTCTGGGTCCAGCCAGTCCATGTGATTCAAAATGGTGGCGCAGGAGATGGAGATGGTGCAGCGGCTCACCTCCGGGGCCTGCTCCGTCTGCTGCGGTTCTGTGGGGGCGGGCTTGCCCTGGGGCACCGGGTCGGTGTGATACTGGTCCTGGCCCGTCTTGGGGTCGATGTCCATGGCGGAGGAAGTTGCACTTGTGTCAGGCTGAGGTTCCGGCTCTTCCGGTTCCTGGGTAGAGGTATCGGACGCGCTGCTCTCCGGGGCCTCCGGCTCCGATTGGGAGCCGTCTGTGGAGACGGAAGCGCTCACGCTCTCGCTGCCGTCCGCCCCTCCCGCCGACCACCCGTGCAGGCCGGGGGCGTCGCCGCCGTACCAAAAGGCAAAGGCCAGCACCGCCAGAATAGCCGCCGCTGCCGCCCACTTTTTTCCGTTTAATTTCATAGCTGTTCTCCCTGTTGTTCCAGTTCTCTTTCCCGGGCGCGGGTATTTCCCGCAGAACGCACTGGCGGACACAGTACCCGCAAGGGGTATGCCACATCCGTAAGGCTCCTTCGTCGCCAACGGCTGCGCAAAGGTCCGCCCCTACTGTCATTGCGAGGAGCCCGCAGGGCGACGTGGCAATCCGCATCCCCACGCCTTACGCCCAGGAAACGGAACTGGCGTTCCGTCTGCTTGGTTTACTTAGGGCTGGCGAAAGCTGCCGTCAGGGCGACGGCGGCGATGGTCCGGGCGCTCCAGCCCACGATCAGGGTACCCACTTCAGAGGTATTCCTACTCGCGGTCTCCAGCCCCTCCATCACATACAGCCCGCTCTCTCCCTGCTCGGCCCGCTTTACGGCGGCCAGGGCGTACAGGCTCTGTTCGGTGGCCATCAGGTTGCTGCCGCCGTCCTTCACGTGGCAGAAGCTGCCGTCGGACAGCTGATAGCTCAGCAGGGCGTCCAGGGCGGTGGCCCCGTTTTTCACAAAGCGGCTGTCCGTCAGGGGCAGGCCTAAGCTCTCCAGGGCCACCACAACTTGGGCGCAGCTCTCGGCGTTGGCCGCGCCGCCGGTGGCAAAGCCGCCGTCTGCCTGCTGCTGGCCGGACAGCCAACTCAGCGCCCGGTCCACGCCCGTCTTCACCGCCGCCTGGTCGGTATACCGGGACAGGGCCTGCAATGCCATGGCGGTCACGTCCACGTCGCCGCTCCCCTCCCCGGACAGGCTCCAGCTGCCGTCAGACAGCTGACGGGACAAAATGCGGTCCACATACATCTGCCGGGTGGCCTGAGTCTTGGCCTGGGGGTTCTGTGGCATGGGGTAGTTCCGGCTGTCCAGGGCGATCAGCGCCCAGATGGGTCCGTTGATGCCCTGCCACACCGTCTTGTCAAAGTCCCCCAGGGGCAGGGTCAGGTCATAGCCCCCCACGTCCCGGGCGTCCTGATTTAACGCGGACAGGGCCAGGATGACCCGGCTGTACTCGGTGTACTTCCGGCTGTGGAGCACACCCTGTTTTTCTTTCACGGTCTGTTCTACTCGGCTCAGATAGCCCCCGTCATAGCCCTGGGGGCGCTCAGCTCCCCCCCGGGCCAGGCCGATGATGGCCCACTCCCCGCCGATGCTGGACACCTCCGGGGCGGGCACGGCCCTGCTGACAAAGGCGGCGGCCCGGTCATAGGCCCCCTGGGCCGGGGAGGCTGCGGCCAGCGCCCCGGTGACAGAGCTTGCCGCCAGGGCCAGAGCCAAAATCAGGCTGCCGAATTTTCGTCTCATGTGCATGTTGTCTCCTCCCTAATTACGCCCCGTCCCGCCGTCTGGCGTACAGGCGGCGGGACAGGAATGGGTCAAACTTGCTTTTTATGCTTACTTCTTCACGTTCTCGCAGAAGGCCTTCAGCATGGTGGCCGCCTCGGCACGGGTCAGGGTGCCCGCAGGGGCCAGACTGTTGGCGCTGCGCCCGGTCATCAGGCCGGAGCCGCAGGCCCACTGAACGGCCTGGGCCGCCCAGTCGCTGATGCTTCCCTGGTCGGCATAGCCGGACAGGTCGGCGGTCTTGCTCACGTCATAGCCCTTATACTGGGCGTAGCGATAGAGCATCACGGCCAGCTGCTCCCGGGTGATGGCCCCGTTGGGAGCAAAGGCGCTGTCGCTGACGCCGCTGACGATGCCGTGCTCGGCGGCCCAGGCAACGGCATTGGCATACCACGCGCCGTCGGCCACGTCGGTAAAGCCGCCCTTACCTGCGGCGGGCTTGCCGTCCAGGCTGTGCAGCACCGTGACCAGCATGGAGCGGTCCATGGAGTCGCCGGGGGCGAAGCTGTCGTGGCTCACGCCAGAGAACAGGCCGTTGTCATAGGCATACTGCACGGACTGATAATACCAGTCGTTGGACTTCACGTCTGTAAAGGGCATGGTCTTGTCAGGCACGGGGTTGGCGGGGGTGGTGGGGGTAGTGGTGGTGCCGGAGGAGGAAGAAGAACCGCTGTTCCAATTCTCAGAACCCTGCTCCTTGGTATAGTCGTCCGTATAGTGGAACACGATGTTGTCGCCCTGCTTGACGCGCTGTTCCTCCACGCCGAGGTCAGGGTGGCTGCCATTCAGCGTATACATCCAGCCGGAGTTACCACCGTTGTCGAACTCCTCCAATCCACGGACAGAGGAAATATAATTGCCGCCGTTCTCATAGGGGATTCCCGCCATGCTCAGAGCTTTGGCGATCACGTCGATCACATAAGCGTCCTTGTCCACCGTGACGCTGGTTCTGGCGATCCAGGTCTCCAGAGTCCGGTTCTTCAGGGTGTGGACCTCACCATTGTCGCCGTGTTTGCTGTCGCCCATCAGTGTAAACGTAACAGTGATCGTCTGCTTCTGGCTGCCGCCGCCCTGGCTGCCGCTGCTAACGGTGATAGGCAGGGCCACGGTCTTGCCGCCATACGTGATGGTCATGGCGTTGTCCGCCGTGGTAAGCTCACGATTGGGCGCATAGGTATAGTCGGTGACAACTTCAGTCCGACCACTGCTGTACACGGCAGTGATCTCCATTCCGGTGGGGTCGAAAAAGTCTCCAGCCTTATACGCAGTCTTTGCAGGCTGCTTGGTCACTGTGATCTCCGTCAAGACGGCGGGGGCAACGGTGACAGGAATGGTCGCGGTCTTGCCCTGATAAGAAACCGTAACTTCCTTCGTGTCGGCGGTCAGCTTTTCAGGGGAAACCGTATAGCCGCTCACCTGCTGGGTCTTTCCATCGGCATAGACTGCGGTGACGATCAGATTTGCAGGGTCAAAGCCGTCGCCTTCGTCATAGCTAGTTTTCACTTCGTCAGTGGTCAAAGTAATATGATCCAGCGCCGCGTCAGTGACCGTGATTGGGATCTGAATATCAGGCAGCTGTCCCATGTAGGCCACTCTTGTATTCGCATTCAGATTGGGCGCTTTCCCGCTCGTCAGGGTAATGCCCCGGTGATTGCCAAACGGGTCGCCCCAGCCGCAAACCAGAATACTGCCGCCGGACAGGGTAAGGACATCCTTATCATAGTCATCTGGCACCTTAAAGGTCGTGCTGGTGTCTTTACTATAACTGGGTTTGCCCCAAAAATCAGCCTTTGTCAGCACAGCAAGGTCATTCTGCGCAGACGCAAAGTTATACTGTCTGCTCGGAGTTCCGATGCTGGTGCTCTGGTCATAGCCGTCCACCTCATCGTAAAGGACAACGGCATCCATGTTATACACACCGGCCAGCTTATTCGCGGGGTGATACAGTCCATTCAAAGAGACAGTTAGCTCGTCGCCCGGATGGACCGGGTCGCCGCTGTTCACGGTGACAGACAGCTGCTTGGCCGTGATGATTTGGTACTCGGCCTTTCCGTCCTTCTCCAGCTTTACAATGTTGCGGCCCTGCACCAGGGGCACCGTGACGCTGTTATCGTCATTCGCAGCCACATCCTTAAACCCGTTGAAGGACATCTTATCGCTTACCGTCGGATTGGCCACCGAAACATGAACTCCATCGGTCCCAGGCGTAAACGTATAGCTCCCGCTCTCACCAACGAAATAAATGACATCGTGCTCCGCATCCAGGGCATCCCCCGCCAGCTTGCTGTCGGTGGTGTTGCCCTTATCCGCGTTCAAAGTGATGCCAGTGGAAATGCCGCTATCCTCCGCACCAACAGATACCACAAAAACGCCGGTGTTCTCCGGCCAAATGGCTCCGAAGAAGGGGCCTCCATCAGCCACATTGACATTGATCGCGTCATAGGTGACAAGGACGATGGCCGTTCCCTGGCTCTTTGCGGTGAGCAGCCCAGCGTCGGACACTTCCACCACACTGGTATCTGCCTGGCCGTTCATATCCAAAACGGCATAGTGATAATCGGGCTCGATGAAATAGTTATTCATCGTATTATCTACTGCTTCCCAGTTGCGCAGGTTCACCAGCTGATAGGTGTCCCCTGCCTGTCCCAGTTTCAGATAGCCCTGGGGGTTGATGTTCAGATAGACATCGGCCACATTGTAGCCGTTGTTGCTCTTTACATCATGGTCAATGGTCGTCTTATCTTTTCCCTGGGGCTGAAGGTCCTCTTTCGAGACGGTCATACTCCAATCGGCAGTTTTTTTAAAGGTCCCGGCATAGGTGATGTAGTTCTCGCCGCTGATTCGATAATTATAAGTTTTGTTGTCCGCTAAATCAAAATAGTAGGTAATCGTGCCATCCTGGTTATCCTTTGTTCTCGCACTTTGAATTTCAGTGAAGGGCACGTAATGTTTGACCTTGCTTCCAACAAACACATTGGCATCGCTGGGCACAGTGATACTAGCGTCAACGTCAGGAATAACAGGCGCATCGGGGTCCGCCGCCATGGGAACGGTAACGGTATAAGTCTTACTCTGGTCGCCGTTGGTCACGGTGACGGTCAGAATGTTATTCTGACCGGGGAGAAGCTCTCCAGCGCTAACGCCAGAAGCCTCCTGTCCATTCAGTGCTATTTTTACACTGGCTGTCGCATCCTCTGCCGTTGCCGAAACGTAACACGTTTTATCCAGTTTGGCGGAGGAATATGCCCATTCCGCAGTTTTATACTCTGTAACATCCGGGTCGAACGCAGGAGTGAGCTCAAGCGCTTTATTCGGCGAAGCCGTAAAGCCGCTAAAATTCATCACATTCAAACTTGTCAAACGACAAGAGCGCACCTGGTCCGGGGCATCATTTGACACGGTGACTTTACAAACAGGGGCGATGATAGCATCATTATTTCCAGACGTCAGAGACAGATAATAAGTCTCTTCATTCTCGAAAGACACAGAAACCTTTCCGTCGCTGTCTGTTACTGCTCCATCGATAGGAATCAATGCACCGCTATCGTCAATCGTGCAGAGCTGCGCACCTGTGATTGGCCGGGTCATCTCTGCGATCTTCTCCGGCGTAGAAAAACTAAACTTTGAATAGAGATATCCAGAAGCCGCCAGCTGCAACGTATCTCCCGGCTTTACCTGGGCTTCGCTTTTATCGAAGGCAGTATATAAATCGGAATAAGTGTTATCTGTATAGAAGAAGAACTGTACTTCATCCCCATCGCTCAATACAGCCTGGTCAGCGCTGTAAGCTGTATAACCTTTATAGTCTTCATTATAAACGCCGTCACTCGGGGCACCACCATTGACCGCAAAGCTAAAAGGTTTCTCCTTATATCCTGCGCCCATAACAGTGCTAACAAATCCAGTGTCGCTAATATCAAGTACCTCTGCATCCGCCTTGTCGAGGCCCAGCAGTTCCTCGTGTACTGCGACCAGTGCGTCAAACACCGTAACTTTGTCGGCATTCTTCGCAAGATTATCTGTCATATATTCCAGTTTTGTGGCCTCACCAGAATTAACTTTCAGATTTTGGGGTGGCATGGTAAATTGTTGTGACTCGCCATCATAAAAACTGGCTTGCACAGTCACTGACTTTTGGTCTTCACTTGCTGCCCAGGCCGTGGTAGGCAGCATACTGACGAGCATGACCAGGCTCATCAGCAGGGATAGTGCGCGTTTTTTCATCCCTATTGATCTCTCCTTTCTGAATGCGTCCCGTGCAGGACGTGAGCGGGGCGGCGGTCCGGGCATTCTGACTTATCTCCGCTGCGTCTGGCAGGGAGCATCACAGCGACCCGCTCGCGGGGCTTCTCACCCCATTCCCCCGGCGCCAGTTTCCTGGAATTCCCGCCGCCGAAATCTCGGCTGATATTATATCACGGCCCGGGGGGAGAAGTAAATAAAAAAGTCCGGCCCGCCCTCTTGCCAAACGGGGCAAATTCGTGTATACTGTGGTTAGTTTTGCCGGTGTGATGGAATTGGTAGACGTAGTGGACTCAAAATCCACCGGTGGCGACACCGTACCGGTTCGAGTCCGGTCACCGGCACCAGTCGTCGCGAACTTCGCTAAGTTCGCGACGATTTTTTTGCAAAAATCATCGCTCACCCGCTCCGTTGGCCCGCCTGCACAGCCGTTGGCAGCTTTGCTGCCTTACGGATGTGGCGTACCCCTTGCGGGTATTCGCTGGGCTTCGGTTTGGTGGGGACGGGGGTACGGGACGGGCGCTTTTTTGCATAAAATCACCGGGGCAAGCCTGAAGTTGGCTTGCCCCGGTTTTGTTTTAGATCTTGTCAGCCTGATAGAGGAAGGTGACGATCTGGGCGCGGGTGCAGCGGTTGTCGGGGCCGAACAGGCCGTTGCCGATGCCGCTGGTGATGCCGTTGTCCACCGCCCACTTTACCGGCTGGGCGTAGTAGGCGTCCGCCGCCACGTCCAGGAAGCCGGGGGCGCCGGTGGCGGAGCCCTTGGCCAGCCGGAACAGGAAGGTCACGGCGTGGGCGCGGGTACAGGTGGCGTCGGGGCTGAACTTGTCCGCCGAGGTCCCGGCAGTGATGCCGTTCTCCACGGCCCAGGCCACCGCCTTGGCATAATAGGCGTCGGCAGGGACGTCGGTGAAGCTGCTCATGCCCTTGGGCGCGGGAGAACCTGCGGTCCGCCACAGGAAGGTGACGATCTGGGCACGGGTGCAGGCGTCGGCGGGGCTGAACTTGCCGCTGCCGGTGCCGCCGGTGATGCCCTGCTCCGCCGCCCACTTCACGGCGTCATAATAATAGTCGCTGCGGGCCACGTCGTCGAAGGGGCTGGTCTCCTCCTCCGCCGCCTTGGCAAAGGTGGCCTTCACGTCCACCTGGCCGGCGGGCATGGTGAAGGTATAGTCGCCGTTGCCCTTGTCGGTGAGCTTCACGGTGTTGCCTTTGCTGTCAATGACAGTGATGGTGTCCAGCACATAGCCCTCGTCAGGCTTCACGGTGATGGTCACGGTGCTGCCGCTGGTAGCATTCTTGGGGCTGGTGGTCACGGTGCCGTTGTCGCTCTTGCTGGGGGCGTTCACAGGATAGCTGGTCCGCCCGCCTCCTCCGCCGCCGGAGGAGGAAGAATTATTGTTGTTGGACCCAGCCACCACTTCCAGGATGGCGCGGGCGGTGCCGTAGTTGTCATCGTCCTCATAGGTGGCGATCACGGTGTAAGTACCCACCGCCAGAGGCAGGCCGTTGGCGTCCAGTTCCCCGGTGCTGCCGCCCTTGGGGACCCAATAGGTATAAGTAAATTTGCCGTTATAACCCTCGCTGATGGTCGCCTTTTCATAGCGCAGACCAGAACCGGTGTAGGTCAGCTGGCCGCTGGGGAAGGTGATCTTGTCGGTGACGTCGTTTTTCTCAACGAGGTCATACTCCGCATAGGCCTCCACGATGGTATTATTATTGTTGAGGAACCGAATATAAGCATAGTGGGTCCCAGTTCCAGTGTAAGGCTCCGTGTTAAAGATAGTCCAACTGCCTTCACCGAGTTTCTTCACATACAAGATGGTGATATTGCCAGCTTCGGGACCCTTCCAATCCGCACTCGTCTCCACCGTGGCGCGGGGAGGCGTACCGGCATAGGTCAGCTTTGTGGGGGCCTTAACGGTAACGGAACCGCCGGAAGCATTGCAGGTGCTGTCAGAGCAGTACAGCAGGACCCGGCTGTGGTCCGTGGGGTCCAGAACATACTTGTTCCAGGTGTGGGTGTGACCCTGCGCTGTCAGTGACAGCTCCAGTTGTTTGGTCGTACTGTTGTAAACGACATAATGACCAGCGTCGCTAAAGAAGTTCGCGCTATAATCCGTGTCGTTTTGGAAAACGGCAGGCATATTTTTGGTGCTGGTCGGTTCGATTTCTGTGGTAATACCAATTCGAGCAGCAGAAGCCAAGCCTGCATCGCCAATACCCAAAACAGAGATATAGCTACCCCAATAATAGCTAGCGTCATGCAGGAAAACATTATTGGTCTCAGTTCCGCGCTTATTCCCCGTGATCGTTACATTACCGCTGACGGTAAATACGGGGTCTTTGCTGTAGACAGACACGCCGCCGCCGTTATACTTAGTGCCGCAGATGTTGCCGGTAATGCTGCCGCCAGTCATAACGAATTTGTTGCTGCTGCTAACGGATACGCCGCCGCCGCCATTAGAGCTTTGATTGTCGGAAATGGAACCGTCGTGCATATAGAGCTCGCCATAAGTACCTAACGTTATGCCGCCGCCGCCATTATAGCTCCTATTGTTAGCAATGCGTCCATTGTACAAATTAAACGTGTGAGTGTGGACTTCTCCGGTACCAGAATAAACGGAATCCACGCAAACACCGCCGCCGCTGTAGTTGTATTGCGCATCCATTGTATTGTTTGTAATACTGCCGCCGTACATATTAAACGTACCGAGGGCGTTTACACCAGCACCCTCTTTAGAAGAGGTGTTTCGGGTAATGTCGCCGCCGTACATGTTGAATACTGCGGTACCGTTTATAAGTATACCACGGCCCGTCGTCCCATCGGCGTGCGTGATCTTGCCGTTATTCGTGCAATCCGTCAGGGTAAAGGTAACGTCATTGCCAATGGTGATCACATCAAAGTCGCCGCTGGCCTGGACAGTCTTTCCATTCAGGCACAGCACCGTGCCACTGACAGGCTCCCAAGTGCTGGACAGCGTCACATTATCCTTCAGGTAATAGCTGCCCGCAGTGTCAGGCAGCTTGTCCGTCTCATTCCACGCTGTAAACGTGGTATTCGTGTCGGTGTGGTCGCCCACCTCAGCGCAGACATCGCCGCCGCAGAGGAAGTGCTTGTGCTCGTTGGGCTTTGCAGTCAGCACCAGCAAACCATTGCTGTAGCGGACCTCATATCTATCATCATCGCTGGGGAACTTTTCTTTGTCTCTCTCGCTCAATGTCGCACCTGATGCCGCACGAACGACAACAATAGAATTCGTACCAGCTTTCTCTGCGGTCAAGCCAACCTTGCCGCTGAAGCTGCTCCCAGCGTAAATTACTACGCTGTCTTTAAGATATACATTGCTGGCTGTCCCGTCATCCTTTGTGTTATCGGTGATTTTCGCGCTGTTGTAGGTGTACAGTGTGCCGCTCTCCATATACACGGCGCCGGAGTTTGTCGCCGTGTTGCTGGTAATGGCGGCATTGTCGCTCATACTGAACCTACCTCCGCTTCCATAACCACCGGAATAGCTATACACACCACTGCCCGTAACGGCCTTGTTATTGGTGATGGACGCCGTACCGCTCATCTCAAAGTCGGGGGAATTCGACTCTCCACACGTAACGGTATACACACCGCCGCCGCTGCTCTCGGCTTCGTTTCCGGTGACACTGCCGCCATACATGTAGACATTGCCACCCAAGTTGTATATACCGCCGCCGCTCGCAGCCTTATTCTTAGAAATGCTGCCGCCATACATGTAAAAGTAGGCCTTAGTGGTTGTACCTGCGAACGGATTTGGGATTGAATAGTTATACACACCACCGCCGCTGCTCGTGGCAACGTTGTCAGTAATACTTCCACCGTACATTTTGAATATGCCCGCATAGTTATATACGCCTCTACCATTTCCGTTGGTATGCGTGACCTTGCCGGTATCCGTACAATCCGTCAGGGTAAAGGTAACATCACTACCGACTTTGATCGCATCAAAATCGCCGTTGGCCTGGAGGGTATTACCGTTCAGACACAGCACTACGCCGTCCTTAGGCTCCCAAGTCCGGCTGATTTCAACCTCCCGGGTCAAATAATAGTGACCATTTTCCTGTACGGCGTTCAGACCAGCTTCATCACTGATTGCTATCCAGCCCGTGAGGTTAGTATGTCCGCTGTGGCCAGGATCAGGGCAATCGCTCCCCAGATTGCCACAGACGGGGTGATCAGTGTGTGTCTCCCCGCTCTGCGCAGCAGGGCTGCTTCCGCCCTCGTCCTCTGTTGCCCACGCTGCTGTGGGCAGCAGGGACAGGCACAGGGCCAGGGTGAGAAGCAGGCTCAGGGCTTTTTTCTTCATGGCTCGTTCCTCCCGTTCTTTGTCTCTCCGGTTTCCCGCCGATGGGACTGAGGAACATTGTCCTCCGTGTGCGGAGGACAACAGACCGCGGTCTGTTTCGGCGGGCGGGCCAAATTGCGCCTAGGACGGGTGACGGCTCCACATTCCACTTGCAATTTTGCCCGAATCATGTATGATAGCATCATACACCGTACATCGATGTACGATGCAAGAACTTTTTTCTCTCACGAGGTTAAATTTATGAAAAACGATCAAGACCTGTTCTCCATCGGGGAGATCGCCAAGGCCCTGGGGGTGACCCGGCGCATCATCCTCCACTATGAGGAGCGGGGGCTGATCCGGCCCGACGGGCGGGACGGGGCCACGGGCAACCGGTATTACACCATCGACACCTTCACCCAGCTGCGCAGCATCCGCAGCCTGCAAAATCTGGGGCTGACCCTGGACGAGATCCGGGACTATTTCCAGGGCTCCGCCGACCTGACGCCCCTGATCCGCCGCCTGGAGAAGATGCGGGACGAGCTGAATCTGAACATTGAAAAGCTCTATGAGCGCTCCAAGGTCACCCCCGCCCAGGTCAAGGCCATCGCCCTGCCGCCCCAGCGGGTGTATCGCCGGGTCTATCGCAGCCAGTCGGTGGCGGAGCGGACGGCCCTGCTGCGCGCCACGGCCCTGGAGGCCATGCGCTCCCATGGCACGGACACCACCCGACGGATGTATTTTGTGGAGTATCCCATCGCCGACCCGGCCCGGGCCGCCTTCTGCGTGGCCGTGCCGCCGGAGAGCCAGGGGGAGTTTGTGGAGACCCTGCCCGCCTTCCAGGCCCTGTGCATCTTTCACCACGGGGCCTATGAGGAGCTGCCCGCCGTGGGCCGCCGCCTGCTGGACCACGCCAACGCCCGGGGGCTGACCCCCCTGGGCACCCTGCGCCACACCTATCTGGAGGGCCCGCCCCAGCACAAGGACCCCAGCAAGTTCATCACCCAGGTCATCCTGCCCATCGCGCCCAGGCCGGAGGATCTGGCGGAGGAGAACTGACCCTCACCCAAACACCACCCCCACCGCCCAGGCGGAGGCCAGAAAGCCGACAAGATCGGCGCACAGGGCCGCCGGAACGGCGTATCTGGTGCGGGTAATGCCTGCGGCGCTGAAGTAGACGGCGATGGTGTAAAAGGTGGTCTCCGTGGAGCCCAGCATCACCGCCGCCGTCCGCCCCAGGGCAGAGTCGGGGCCGTAGGCGTTTATCAGGTCGGCCCCC
>URNZ01000028.1 GCA_900549405.1 uncultured Eubacteriales bacterium
CTTCGGAGTTTCACCGAATCATGCCTTGCGGCTCGTGGGCTGTACCACCGGTGGGGAATCTCACCCCGCCCTGAAGACTGTTATTTTCTTTTTCTGCCGTCAGTATACGCGGGTTGCGCTTCTCTGTCAAGGGGGCGGTTTCTTCCTGCCCAGGGAACAACGGCCAAATTTGGCCCCTTCGCCCGGTCTTTCTCTCTGCAATTTCGTTGATTTCAGACGGTTTTCGACCCAGGCGGCCCCTGAAAAAATTTTCACGGAAAGCTCTTTTGCCCCATGGCCGGATATGATATAATCGGGTGAAGTTAAGATTTTGGAGGAACCTGCCCATGCCCTATGCCCTGCTTGCCCTGGTCCTGGTGATCCTGGACCAGGTGGTGAAATATCTGGTCCTGACCCACATCCCCCTGGGGGGCTATGTGCCCTTTCTGCCCCACGTGGTCTGCCTGACCTATGTGCAGAACACCGGGGCCGCCTTCTCTATGTTCTCTCAGCACACCTGGATATTGGCCTTTATCTCCCTGGTCATGTCGGTGGTGCTGGCGGTGGCCCTGTGGAAAAATTTCTTCACCCATCCCCTGGGCAAGGTGACCCTCTCCCTGCTGCTGGCCGGGGCGGTGGGCAATCTCATTGACCGGGCCATGCGGGGCTTTGTGGTGGACATGTTCCAGCTGCTGTTTATGAACTTTGCCGTGTTCAACGTGGCCGACATCTGCGTGGTGGTGGGGGGCATCGCCGCCGCGGCCTATTATCTGCTGCTGGCCGACAAGCTGGAGCACAAGGAGGCGCCCCATGGGACCGCAGACGCTGACCGCTGACCGCGCCGGGGAGCGGGCGGACGCCTTTCTGGCCCGCAGCGTCCCCGACCTCACCCGCTCCGCCGCCCAGCGCCTGCTGGAGGAGGGGGCCGTCACCGTCAACGGCTCTGCGGTGAAGAAAAATTACAAAACAACGCCCGGGGATCAGGTGGTCTTCACCCTGCCCGACCCGGAGCCCATCGACGTGCAGCCCCAGAACATCCCCCTGGACGTGGTGTTTGAGGACGACGACGTGATCGTGGTGAACAAGCCGGTGGGCCTGGTGGTCCACCCCGCCCCCGGCCACCCGGACGGCACCCTGGTCAACGCCCTGCTCTATCACTGCGGCAGCTCCCTGTCTGGCATCAACGGGGCCATCCGCCCGGGTATCGTCCACCGCATTGACCGGGACACCTCCGGTCTCATCATCGCCGCCAAAAACGACAGGGCCCACCTGGCCCTGGCCGCCCAGCTTCAGGACCACTCTCTGGCCCGGGTGTACGAGGCGGTGACGGTGGGCGGTTTGAAAGAGGACAGCGGCACGGTGAACGCCCCCATTGCCCGCCACCCGGTGGACCGCAAGCGCATGGCGGTGGACTGGAAAAATGGCCGCCCCGCCGTGACCCACTGGTCCGTGCTGGCCCGCTATGCCCTGGGCACCCACGTGGAGTGCCGCCTGGAGACAGGGCGCACCCACCAGATCCGGGTCCACATGGCCTCCATCGGCCACCCCCTGCTGGGGGACACGGTATACGGCAGCAAAAAGCCCTGGCCCGGCCTGGCGGGGCAGTGTCTCCACGCCCGGCGGCTGAAGTTCGTCCACCCCACCACGGGCAAGCTGGTAGAGCTGGAGTGCCCCCTGCCCGACTGGTTCCAGCACGTGCTGCGGCAAATTGACCGCTGAAGCTGTGTCAACCGCCCCCTGTTTTCCGGTTTTCAGCGTGTTTACCCGCTCTGGTTGTCAGAGCGGGTATTTTCTTTTGTGCAGCTCCCGTCAGTTTTAACGAAAAATTTATATCGCAAAAACTTTCTTGATATAATGTTGACAATCCCGCCTCGCCTGCTATACTTAAATTAGAACACAACCATACTAACATCAAACCGGCATCAGCCGCGAAATGCGGCAGGAAAACGAGGGGGCATCCACATGAACACATTTCTTTGGCGGGTCTTTCCCGTGGCGCTCTTCGCCGTTCGGGGGCTTTTGAAGAGCCAGCACGCCCTGGCCGTCCCGGTGGAGGTGGCGGTGTATGCGGCCCTGGTGGTGTGGACCGTCCACACCTTCCTGTGCCAGGTGTATCTGTGGCTGAAGACCCACAGCCTGCTGCCCGACGTCTCCGCCCTCACGGCCCGGTGGTTCCGCTTTGGCTATGCCGGTCACACGGGGCAGGACGGCTTTACCAGCGGCGTATTTCTCTTTATCTCCGCCCTTGTCGTCCCCCTGGTGGCCTGGGGGTTCTGTCCCTTCTGAGCCTTGATCTAAGATAAAAAACGTGCCCGGACACGCGGCTCTCGCCGGTGTCCGGGCACGATCATCTTTATGGGTTATTTACGCTGAGTGGGACAATTAGTTGGAAGCGGTGTCCAGGTCCTTGTCGCCGCCCCAGATCATGTTGCGGCGCAGCTCCTCACCCACGATCTCCATCTGGTGCTTGGCCAGCTGGGCGCGCTTAGAGTTGAAGAAGGTGCGGCCAAAGCTCTTGTTCTCGGCGATCCAGCGGCCGGCGAAGGTGCCGTCCTGGATGTCGGACAGGACCGCCTTCATGTTCTTCTTGGTCTCCTCATAGGGCAGGACACGGGGGCCGGAGACATACTCGCCGAACTCCGCAGTGTCGGAGATGGAGTAGTTCATGGCAGCCACGCCGCCCTTGTTGATCAGGTCGATGATCAGCTTCATCTCGTGGATGCACTCGAAATAGGCGTTCTCGGGCTCGTAACCGGCCTCCACCAGGGTCTCGAAGCCGCACTTCATCAGCTCCACAACGCCGCCGCACAGAACGGCCTGCTCGCCGAACAGGTCGGTCTCGGTCTCGTCGTGGAAGGTGGTCTCCATCACACCGGCGCGGGCGCCGCCGATGCCGGCGATGTAGGCCAGGGCGATCTTATAGGCGTCGCCGGTGGCATTCTGCTCCACGGCCACCAGGCAGGGCACGCCCTTGCCGGCGACATAGGTGGAACGGACGGTGTGGCCGGGGCCCTTGGGGGCAGCCATGAACACGTCCACGCCCTTGGGGGGCACGATCTGCTGATAGCGGATGTTGAAACCGTGGGCAAAAGCCAGGGCCTTGCCCTCGGTCATGTAGGGGGCGATGCTCTTCTTGTACACGTCGGCCTGGACCTCGTCGTTGATCAGGATCATGACGATGTCGCCCCACTGGGCGGCCTCCTCGATGGTCTTCACCTGCAGACCGGCCTTCTCGGCGTTGGCCCAGTTCTTAGAGCCCTGACGCAGGCCCACGCACACGTCGCAGCCGGAGTCCTTCAGGTTCAGCGCGTGGGCGTGACCCTGGGAGCCATAGCCGATGATGGCGATCTTCTTGCCGTCCAGATAGCTGATGTCGCAATCCTTCTCATAATACATTTTTGCCATAGTTGTATTCCTCCTTGAGTTTATTGTCGTCATATATAGTGCTACGCCCTCTTTCGATGGCGAGAGTACCCGTTTTTGCGATCTCCAGAATGCCGAAGTCCTCCAGCAGGCCGATGAGGGCAGAGGTCTTCTGCTTGTCCCCGAAAATGGCCACGGTGAGGGTGTCCCGGCTGACGTCGATGATGTTGGCCCGGAAGATGTTGGACATCTGCACCACCTCGTCCCGGGCGGCCCGGTCTGCGGCGGCCACTTTGATCAGGGCGAACTCCCGCTGGATGGACGCCCCCTCGTCCAAAATCTTCACCGCCAGCACGGGGATCAGCTTGCTGCACTGGGCAGCGATCTGGTCGATCATCAGCTCGTCGGCCAGGATCACGATGGTGATGCGGGTGACCCCGGGCTTGTCCGTCTCGCCGGAGACGATGGACTCGATGTTATATCCCTTGCGGGAGAACAGCCGGGCCACCTGGCTGAGGACACCGGGGATGTCCCGCACCAGGATGGCCAGGGTGTACAGCTTTTTCTCTTTATCAAATTCACGTTTCAAAGCGTCCACCCCCTTAATTGAGCAAAAAGTCGGTGATATGGGCCCCGCCGGCCACCATGGGCCGGACCATCTCGTCCATATCCAGGCGGCAGTCGATGACGCAGCCGCACTTGGCGTCCAGAGCGGCCTGGAAGGCCTGCTCCATCTCCGCCGGGGTCGTCACCCGGAAGCCCTTCAGGCCATAGGCCTCGGCCAGCTTGACAAAGTCGGGGCCCCGGTCCAGGGTGGTCTCGGAATACCGCTCGTGGTAGATGAGGTGCTGCCACTGGCGGACCATGCCCAGGGTGCCGTTATTAAAGATGACGGTGATGATGGGCAGGTGATAGTGCTCCACGGTACACAGCTCGTGGCAGTTCATGCGGAAGCAGCCGTCGCCGGTGGTGTGGACCACCACCTTGTCCGGGTTGCCCGCCTGGGCCCCGATGGCGGCACCCAGGCCAAAGCCCATGGTGCCGAAGCCGCCGCTGGTGAGCAGCTGGCCGGGATAGTCAAAGTGGAAATGCTGGATGGACCACATCTGGTGCTGGCCCACGTCGGTGGACACGATGGTGTCCTGGGGGGCCAGGCGGCGGATGGTCTCCAGCACCTGCTGGGGGGTGAGGCGCGCGCCGCTCTCCGGCTCCTGGGCCGGGCGCAGGGCCTGGACGTATTCCGTCCACTCCGCGTGGTGATACTGGGGGATGCGCCCGTTCAGCAGCTCCAGCACCCGTTTGGCGTCGCCCACGATGTGGTGGTCGGTGAGGACGTTCTTGTCGATCTCCGAGCGGTCAATGTCGATCTGGACGATCTTGGCCTGGCTGGCGAAGGACGTCGGGTCCAGGGCCACCCGGTCAGAGAAGCGGCAGCCCACGGCGATAAGCAGGTCACACTCGTTGCAGGCCACGTTGCTGGCCCGGGAGCCGTGCATGCCGATCATGCCGGTGGTCAGGGGGTGGTCGCCGGGGAAGCCGCCGCCGCCCATGACGGTGATAGCCACGGGGGCGTCCAGCTTTTCGGCCAGCTCTTTGAACTCCTTGTCCGCCCGGCCACGGACCACGCCGCCGCCGCAGATGAGCAGGGGGCGCTGGGCCTGGGCGATCATCTCGGCCAGCTTGTCCACGTCCTCCTGGTCGGGCTCCGGGGTCTTCAGGTCGTGGCTGGTGGCCAGGGCCTGGATGCTGGTGCAGGCCCTGTTCTGCTTCCAGGGAATGAACTCATAGTCGATCTCCACCGAGGGGGCGGTGACGTTCTTCAAAAAGTCGATAAGCACCGGGCCGGGGCGTCCCGTGGCGGCCACAGCAAAGGCCTGGCGCATCACGTCGGGGATGGTCTGGGGGTCCCGTACCAGATAGGTGGCCTTGGTGATGGGCATGGCGATGCCGGTGATGTCCACCTCCTGGAAGGAGTCCTTGCCCAGCAGAGGCTCGCTCACGTTGCAGGTGATGAACACCACGGGGGAGGAGTCCATATAGGCGGTGGCGATGCCGGTGGTCAGGTTGGTGGCGCCGGGGCCGCTGGTGGCAAAGCACACGCCCACCTTGCCGGTGGAGCGGGCATAGCCGTCGGCGGCGTGGGAGGCCCCCTGCTCGTGGGCCGTCAAAACATGGTGTATTTTGTCTTTGTAGTTATACAGCTCGTCATAGACATTCAGGATGGTCCCGCCGGGATACCCGAAGACGGTGTCCACCTCCTGCTCCAGCAGGCACTCCATGATGGCCTGTGTGGCTCTGATCTTCATGGAAATCTCAACTCCAAATATATTTTCGATATCAGCACTTGTCATTCCGAGGAGCGAAGTACCCGCAAGGGGTACGCCGCGTCGGTCCTTCGGACCGCTTCGCAATGGCAGATCGATCAAATTTTGCCCCCGCCCTTTTGGACGGCGATCATACCGGTGCGGGCCACCTCTAAAATGGAGAAGGGGCGCATCATGGACTGGAAGGTGTCCAGCCTCTCGGGGGTGTCAGACAACTCCATGGTCAAAGAGGTGGGGGAGATGTCGTCCACCTTGGCCCCCATGATCTCGCAGATGGTCATGATGTCTTTACGGGTCTTGTTGTTGGCGTTCACCTTCAGGATCATCAGCTCCCGGCCGATGTAGGAGGTGTCCTCCAGGGTGCGGACCTTGATGACCTCGATGAGCTTATTCAGCTGCTTTTCCACCTGCTCCACCACGCTGTTTCCGCTGTCCACGATGATGGTGATGCGGGAGACGGTGGGGTCGTCGGTGACGCCCACGGCCAGCGACTCGATGTTGAACGCCCGGCGGGAGAACAGGCCGGTGATCCGGTTCAGAACGCCAGCCTGGTTTTCCACCAGCACGGAAATGGTCTGTTTCATGCCCCTGCCTCCTTAATCATTGGTGCCCACGTCGGGGTGGACCTTACAGATGAGCAGACAACTGCCCTTGGCGGACAGGAACTGCTCCAGCACTCCGTCCAGCTTGTCCTCGTCGTCGGCGAACATGCTGGGGATGCCATAGGCCCCGGCGATGGCGGCAAAGTCGGGGGAGCCGTCCAGGGCCACGCCGAAGGCGCCGTGATAGGGGGCGGTGTTCTGGATCTGGTTCACCAGGCCCAGCACCTGGTTCTGGAACAGGACGATCTTCACGTCCATGTGCTCACACACGATGGCGGACAACTCGTTCATGGCCATCTGGAAGGAGCCGTCGCCGCAGATGACCACCGTCTGGCGGTCCGGGGCGGCCACCTTGGCTCCCACGCCCGCGGGGAGGGCATAGCCCATGGTGCCCAGGCCGCCGCTGGTGAGCAGCCGCCCGTGCTTCTGGGGCAGGTATTTGCAGGTGAATATCTGGTTCTGGCCCACGTCCACGCAGATGATGGCGTCATCGTCCAGCTTCTGCCCCAGCTTGCGCAGGACGGTGCCGGGGAAAACATAGCCCTCCCGCCGGGGGAATGTCCGGTTCAGCTCCGCCGTGCGGTAGTCCCGCAGCTTGGCCAGCCACTGCGCCGAATCAGGTGGCGTGATGTCCCGGTCCAGCAGCTGCTGCAAAATCACCTTCACATCGCCCACCAGGGGGATGGCGGCCTGCATATTTTTGCCGATCTCCGCCGGGTCCACGTCGATGTGGATGGTGGCCATGCGGCGCTGGATCTCCGCCGGGTCGATCACCGCCCGGTCAGCCGCCCGGGTACCCACCATGATAAGCAGGTCGGCCTTGGCCAGAGCCTTGTTGGCGCAGTGGTTGCCATGGGCCCCGATCATGCCCATGTTCAGGGGGTGGTCCGTGGCCATAACGGACAGGCCCATCATGGTCTTGACCACGGGGATCTGATTGCGCTGGGCCAGCTCCAGCAGCTCCTTCTGGGCGTGGGCCAGCCACACGCCGCCGCCGGCGCAGATGAGGGGCTGCTTGGCCTTGGAGATGGCCTCGGCCACCCGCTTGATCTGCAGGTCGTTGCCCTTTACGCTGGGCTTATAGCCCCGGATGTTCACTTCCTCCGGGTATTGGAACTTCTTCAGCTCCTGGTTCTGAATGTCGATGGGGATATCGATGAGCACCGGTCCGGGCCGCCCGGTGGAGGCGATGTGAAAGGCCTCCTTCACGATGCGGGGGATGTCATTGGCGTTTTTCACCAGGTAGCTGTGCTTGGAGAAGGGGGCCACCGCACCGGTGATGTCCACCTCCTGGAAGATATCCCGGCCCAGCAGATTGCTGGGCACCTGGCCGGTGATGGCCACCATGGGGATGGAGTCCATATAGGCGGTGGCGATGCCGGTGATCAGGTTGGTGGCTCCCGGGCCGGAGGTGACCATGCACACCCCCACCTTGCCGGAAATGCGGGCATAGCCCGAGGCCATGTGCCCGGCGTTCTGCTCGGTGCGCACCAGGGTATAGCCGATCTCCGGGTGCTCCTTCAGCACGTCTACAATGGGGCAGATGGTGGCTCCGGCATAGCCGAAGATGTGGTCCACCCGCTCCTTCAACAGGCTTTCGATCAGTGCCTGTGCTCCATTCATGGGAGCGTCACCTCCGTGAAATTTCTCTCGTGTGTTCTGTGGGACGGTCCCTGGGCAAAAAAACAAAAACGGCCCCGTCCTATCCCAAATCTCGATAGGACGAAGCCTTCGCTCCGTGGTACCACCTAAATTCATGGGGCCGTTGGGCCTCATGCGCTCGTTGCCCCAATAACGGAGGGAATCCGTTCCCGCCTACTGCGGCGCTTTGCCGGTTCAGCGGGAATGCTCACGGGTGAGGTTCGGGGTCCGCCCTTCCGGGGAGCTTTCACCAGCCGCTCCCTCTCTGCGCTTCCAGACGGTCCTACTATCCCGCTCATTGCATTTCACTTTTTTGCATTGATCTGCATGGAATGATTGTTCATTATCATATCCCAATCATCTGTTATTGTCAATCCCTTTTTGCCCCGTATCCCCTGGCTAATTTACACAAAACAGGGCCCCGTCCCGGGGCCGCGCCCGCCCCGGCGGGACAGGCGCGGCTCTGGAGGGACTGAAAAAAATCTCATTCCAGCGGGGACTTACTGCTTCAGGCTCTCGGCCCACGCGGCATAGCGGGCCACCCGCTCGTCGCACTGCGCCTGATCGTCGCCCCGGGTGAGAACATAGACCTTCACCTTGGGCTCGGTTCCGGAGGGGCGCACCAGGACAGAGGTGCCGTCGGCCAGCTCGAACCGCAGCACGTTGGAGCCGGACAGCTCCATGGTCGTCTTTTCGCCCGTCTTGACGTCCACCACGCTGCCGTCCTGATAGTCCTTGCGGCAGACCACCTGGGTGCCGCCGATGTCCGCCGGGGGCTGCTGGCGCAGAGCGTCCATCAGGGCGGCCATCTTCTTCAGACCGTCCAGGCCGGGCATGACCAGGTTCAGGGTCTTCTCGCCGTAGTGGCCATACTTGGCAAACAGGGCCTGGAGGGCGTCGTACAGGGTCATGCCCTGGCCGGCGTACCAGGCGGCCATCTCGGTGAGCATCAACGAGGCGGTGACGGCGTCCTTGTCCCGCACATAGTCCCCCAGCATATAGCCATAGGACTCCTCATAGGAGAAGATGACCTTGCCCTGACCGGACTCCTCCAGCTGGTCCTTCTTCTGGGCCAGGAACTTAAACCCGGTGAAGGTGTCGTAGCAGGCAAGGCCGTTCACCTCGGCCACCTTCCGGGCCATCTCCGTGGTGACGATGGTCTTCAGGGCCACGGGCTTCTCGGGCAGCTTGCCGGAGCGCTTCATGGCGCCGATGAGATAGTCCAGCAGCAGCACGCCGGTCTGGTTGCCGGAGATGACCTTGAACTCCCCGTTTCCGGTGTTGACCATGATGCCCACCCGGTCAGCGTCGGGATCGGAGCCCAGGATGAAATCGGCCCCTTCGCGCTTGGCGATGTCCACCGCCAGATAGAAGCCCTCCGGGTTCTCCGGGTTGGGGGAGACCACGGTGGGGAAGTTGCCATCGATGACCATCTGCTCGGGCACGCAGATGACGTGCTTCATCCCCAGGCGGCGCAGGGCCTCGGGGATCAGCTTGTAGCCCGTGCCGTGGAAGGGGGTATACACCATCTTGAAGGTGTCGGCCACCTTCTCCACGGCGGCGCGGTCATTCACCTGGGCCATCACGTGAGACAGGAAGGCCTCGTCCGTCTCCTGGCCCATGATGGTGATCTTACCCTGGGCCACCGCCTGGTCATAGGGCATGGTCTTCACGCCGATGAACACGTCCAGCTCCTTCATCTTCTTGGCCACCTGGTCGGCGTGCTTGGGGGGCAGCTGGGCGCCGTCCTCCCAATAGACCTTATAGCCGTTATACTCCTTGGGGTTGTGGCTGGCGGTGATGTTGATGCCGGCGATGCAGCCATACTCCCGCACGGCGAAGGACAGCTCGGGGGTGGGGCGGAGGGACTCGAACAGGCGGACGGGGATGCCGTTGGCAGCCATGACCTGGGCGGCCTCCCGGGCGAAGGTCTGGGAGTTGTTCCGGCAGTCAAAACAGATGGCCACGCCCCGGGCGGCGGCCTGGGCCCCCTCCTCCAGGATCACCTGGGCAAAGGCCTGGGTGGCGTGGCGGATGACGTGGACGTTCATCCGGTAAAGGCCCACGCCCATGGTCCCCCGCAGACCGGCGGTGCCGAAGGACAGCTGGTCGAAGAAGCGGGACTCCTTCTCCTTCTCGTCGTTGCGGATGGACTCCAGCTCCGCCTTCTCCTGGGCGGACAGGGCCGGGCTGTTGAGCCACGCTTCATAGGTATCTTGATAGGACATGAGAACATCCTCCTTCTGTTTCCTTTTGTGTGGGCTGTGCTTGCTTGCAGTATACCATAAGCAGCAGAAAATTTCCAGCCGCTTTTCCCCGCCGTCCTTCATTCCGGGCAAAATTTTCCCCGGGCCGCGCTCACAGTCCGGGGAAATTTTCGTTCAGTCCGCCACCGGTTCAAAATCGCTGGCGGGGTGCTTGCAGATAGGGCAGATGAAGTCGGCGGGCAGGGTCTCCCCCTCGTAGATATAGCCGCACACGGTGCACACCCAGCGTTTCTTCCCCGTCTCGGCGGCGGGGGCGGCGGGACGGGGCTTGATGTTGGCTTGGTAATAGGCATAGGTGGCGCTGGGCTCCCGGCTGAGGGTGTCCCCGTCGGTGACGTCGGCCACAAACAGGGTGTGGGTGCCCAGGTCCACGGTGGACGCGACCTTGCAGGACAGCCAGGCGCTCGTCCCCTCCGTCACGGCCAGCAGGCCGTTATCCGTGCGCAGGGTGTGGGCAAAACCCTGGAACTTGTCCACGTCCCGGCCCGACTGAAAGCCGAAGCGCTGGAACAGGGAGAAGTCAGCCTTCTCCGTGAGGACGGACAGGTTGAACGCCCCCGTCTCCAGAATCATATCGTGGGTGAAGTTGCTCTTGTTCACGGCGATGAGCACCCGGTTGGGCTGGCTGGTCACTTGAATGCCGGTGTTGATGATGCAGCCATTGTCCTGTTCCCCCCGGCGGGCGGTGAGGACAAACAGGCCATAGCTCAGGGCATACATGGCTTTCGGGTCTTTCATGGGACAATCCTCCTTCATATTCGTGGGTTTTTCTTCCTAGTTTCAGTATATCACACTCTGGTCTCTATTTCAAGATAAAAATAATAATTATTACTATTTATTTTTGATAAGGATAATACGGATTGCCACGTCGGGCTTCGCCCTCCTCGCAATGACAGGGCAGGGATAACTTCGATGTGTTGTCATTGCGAGGAGCGCAGCGACGTGGCAATCCGTCCCTTTTTTCCGCAAAAACGCCCCCGGACCTTAGGCGGGTCCGGGGGCCGGTGAATTGAATTGATTTTGCCTTATTCGTCGGCCAGGGCCTTGGCGGCGGCGATGGCCTTCTCCTGGGCGGCGGGGGGGCAGTCCTCATAGCGGACGAAGTGGAAGGTGTAGGAGCCACGGGACTGGGTCATGGCCCGCAGGTCGATGGCGTAGGAGGTCATCTCCGCCATGGGCACCTCGGCCTCGATCTCCTGCTCGCCGTCGCCGGTGGGGTTCATGCCCATCACGCGGCCGCGGCGCTTGTTCAGGTCGCCGATGACGTCGCCCATGTAGCTGTCGGGCACGACCACCTTCAGCTCGCCCACAGGCTCCAGCAGAACGGGGTTGGCCTCGGGCATGGCGGCCTTATAGGCCAGCTGGGCGGCGGTCTTAAAGGCGATCTCGGAGGAGTCCACGGGGTGGTAGCTTCCGTCGTAGAGCACGGCCTTCAGATTCACCACGGGATAGCCCGCCAGAGGACCGTGGACGCAGGCCTCCTTCAGGCCCTTCTCCACCGCGGGGAAGAAGTTCTTGGGCACGGAGCCGCCGAAGACCTCCTCGGCGAAGACCATCTGCTCCTCCTCGGGGTTGGGCTCGAAGCGGATCCACACGTCGCCGAACTGACCGGAACCGCCGGTCTGCTTCTTGTGGCGGCCCTGCTTCTGCACGGTCTTGCGGATCTTCTCGCGGTAAGGCACACGGGGGGCCTTCAGCTCGGCCTCCACGTTGAAGCGGCTCTTCAGCTTGGCCACCAGCACGTCCACCTGGATGTCGCCGGCGGCATAGAGGACCATCTGGTGGGTCTCGGCGTTGTTCACCACGGAGAAGGAGGGGTCCTCCTCGTTCAGGCGATACAGGCCCTGGGCCACCTTGTCGTCCTGGCCCTTGGTCTTGGGGGCGATGGCCACGGAGTAGCAGGGCTCGGCGAAGGGGATCTGCTTCAGGGCCACGATCTTACGGGGGTCGCACAGGGTGTCGCCGGTGCGGACCTTCTCCATCTTGCCGATGGCGCCGATGTCGCCCACGCCCAGCTCGTCGGTCTCGGTGGCCTTCTTGCCCCGCATGATGTAAATGCGGCCCAGCTTCTCGGTCTCGCCGGTGGTGGCGTTGACCAGGCTCATGTTGGGCTTGATGACGCCGGAGAGGACCTTCACATAGGAATACTTGCCATACTGGTCGGCCACGGTCTTAAAGACGAAAGCGGTGGGCACGCCGCCGGGGGAGACCACGAACTCCTCGGTCTCGCCGTCCTGACGGGTGGCCTTGTGATAGTTGCCCTCCATGGGGGTGGGCAGCAGCTCGGAGATGTAGTCCAGCAGCATCAGGGAGCCCATGGTGTTCACGGCGGAGCCGCACAGCACGGGGAACAGGCTCAGCTCCCGCACGCCCTGGCGCAGGCCCTGGATCATCTCAGCATAGGTGAAGTCCTCGCCGGAGAAGAACTTGTCCATAAAGGCCTCGCTGGTCTCGGCCACGGACTCCTTCAGGGCATCGTTGAACTGGGTGACCACGTCCTCCTTGCCCTCGGGGATCTCGATCTCCTCCCGCTTGCCGTCCCGCATCTCATAGGCGCGCTTGTTCATCACGTCGATGATGCCGATGATCTTCTTGTCCTCGTCCCAGATGGGCACCACCACGGGGGCGATCTTGTTGCCATACTTGGCGCGCAGGGCGTCGAAGGTGGCGTTATAGTCGGCGTTTTCCTCGTCGGTCTTAGAGATATAGATAAAGCGGGGCATGTTCCGCTCTTCGCAGTATTTCCACGCCTTCTCCAGGCCCACGGAGATGCCGTCCTTGGCGGAGCAGACGATGATGGCGGCGTCGGCGGCCCGCAGGGCCTCCATCACCTCACCGGAGAAGTCGAAGGAGCCCGGGGTATCCAGCACGTTGATCTTACAGCCCTTGAACTCCAGGGGAGCCACCGCCAGAGAGATGGAGATCTGACGCTTGATCTCCTCGGGGTCATAGTCACAAACCGTATTTCCGTCGGCAGCCTTGCCCATGCGGTCGATAGCGCCGGTCATATAAAGCAGACTCTCTGCCAGAGCGGTCTTGCCGCTTCCGCCGTGGCCCAGCAGACAGACATTGCGAATGTTTTGAACAGAATACCTCATAACTTGTTTCCACTCCTTATTTTGGGTTCCAGGGCCGCCCGCCCGGACCATCCAGGCCAGCTGAATTTGGCAGATTATCCAGGGGCGTCACGGCCTGTTAGTAATTATATATCAAAACTGCGTTTCTGACAACCGTTTCTTTGTGGAATAATTGCACACTCTGCCGTGTGTCCCAGCCATTTTGCACATTTTGACCAAGATTTGCGGCTTTTTTCTGCGTTCGTTCCATTTTCCGCCACCGAAATGGCAAAAAATATTTTTCAGTTTTATTGCGTATTTTATAAAATGCAGATAAAAAGAAAAAAGACCCGTGTTTTTTCAAGTCCCGGCTGTCATTTTGGACAGGCGCTGAGAGCTTGTTAAAAACACAGGTCTTTCGTCATATCGACGGGGAATAATTTTAAAGCCTTCCCCCTTCCAGGGGGAAGGTGGCATGGCGAAGCCATGACGGATGAGGGTGGTCGTCGTGGGTGCAGTGGTCATCAAACGGGCGGACACAGAGGTCCGCCCCTACGCCAGGTCACGACAGTTCTTGTAGGGGCGGACCTCCGCGTCCGCCCTTCGTTACCCGGCAAACCCTCACAGGTCCCCCTCATCCGCCCCTTCGGGGCACCTTCCCCCCTGGGTGGGGAAGGCTATCTTAGCCTTCTTCACCGGGCACCGTCAGAACCAGTGTCTCCTCCTCTGTCCCAACCTCGGGGCAGTCCATGCCCTGCTCCCGGGCCAGGTCCAGAATTTGCCGGGCCTGATCGGCGGTAATGGTGCAGCTGCGGGTGCCGTCGCCGTTGTCGGTCCAGGCGGTCTCGCCGTCCAGGATCTCCTCCGCCCCCTGAGGTAGCTGAGGCAGGGTCAGGCCGTCGGACTGCGGGGCCAAGAGGACAGCCTGGATGCCCACCACAGATTCGGTACTGCCGCTGCCATCCCCCGTGTCCCCGTCGGCGTTCTGCCCATCGTTCAAGCTGGGGGGCATGGTCACCGGCTGGTCCTGGGCAGCCGTCTGGCTGTGGACGGGGGCCTGGGCGGTGCGCTTCTGGGTAGACGCATGATCTTCTTCCTCCGTCCCGGCGCCGGCACCTTGCTGGGCCCGGCTGTCATAGACGGGCTGCTGCCCCTCCTCCGGGGCGGGCAGGGCGGCTGCTGCGCCGGATGTCTCCTCGTCCTCTCCGGGAGCGGGGGCCGCATAGGCGGCCACACTGTCGGAGACACCGGCGCTCTCCCCGCTCTGGGCGGCGGGGGATATCTGATCTATCAGTCCCGCCTGATACACCCCAAAGCCCAGCACACAGCAGGCGGCCAGGGCCGCCGCCGTCCGGGCCCACCGGGGCATGGGGCGGCGGAGAGGGACCACTTTCTGCCCCTGCGGCTCTGTCTCCTCTTTTCGGTCCTCCGGCCCCTCCGCCGGGGCGGGCTCCGGTTCTAAGGCCCGGATGCGGTCCATCACCCCCTGGGCAAAGCCCTCCGGGGCGGGCAGCTCCTCCAGACAGGCGAACTGGCCGCAGAGCTGCTCCAGGTCCTCCGCCAAAGCCCGGCAGTTGGGACAGCGGGCCAGGTGGTCCTCCAGCTCCCGCTCCTCCTGGATGGGCAGCGGCTGGTCCAGCCGCTGGGACAGCAGTTCTTCAAATCGCTCACAGCGCTCCACGCCGCGCGCCTCCCTTCTCTTCTCGTTCGCTGGGATTAGACGCAGGCGTGCCAAAAAAGTTCCCGTCCTGCAGCAAAATTTTTCTCAGCGCCAGCCGGGCCCGGGCGATGCGGGACTTTACCGTGCCCAGGTCCAGGTCCAGCCGCGCCCCGATCTCCTGATAGCTCAGGCCGGACAGCTCCCGCAGCACCAGCACCTGCCGCTGGGCCTCGGGCAGGGCTTGCAGCCCCCGCTCCACCGCCCGGCGCAGCTCCGTCTGTTCCAGGGCCCTGTGTGGGTCCTGGCCGGGGTCGGCGGGTTCCGGGAAGGGGCTGTCGCTGTCGTCCAAAGAGACGGCGGAGACGGTCTCCCGCCGCCGCTGCTGCCGCCGGATGTAGTCGATGCACAAATTGGTGGTCAGGCGATAGACCCAGGTGGCAAAGCTGCTCTCCCCCTGAAAATTGGGCAGGGCCTGCCAGGCCTTGAGAAAGGCCTCCTGGGCCAGGTCGGCGCTCTCCTCCCGGTCCCCGGTGATGCGAAAGGCCAGGGAATACACCCGGTTCTGATTCTCCTCCACCAGCTGGGCAAACGCCTGATGGTCCCCCGATTTTGCCCGCCGGACCAGCTCCTTGTCGTTCTCCTCTGCCACCATGTCACCTTCTTTCAGTTAGGAGTTAGGAGGGATGAGTGATGAGTTCGCGCAGAACTCCTAACTCCTAACTCCTAACTCCTCACTCATCACTCATCACTTCCGCACAAGTCCCGCTTGATCCCCTTGGTCACCCGGTACACGTCCTCCAGGGTGGTGATCTTTACGATCTGCTCCTTGTAGAAGCCCGCATGGGGTACGCCCTTTAGATACCAGGCGTAGTGCCGCCGGGCCTCCAGGCAGGCGATCTTCTCCCCCTTGATGGCGGCGGACTGCTCAAACTGCCGCACCGCCGTGTCGCAGCGCTGGGCCAGAGGGGGCATGGGGGGAATGGGCTTGCCCTCCAGGGCCGCCTTGCACTGGGCAAACAGCCAGGGGTTGCCGAACACCCCTCTGCCGATCATGGCGATATCCGCCCCGGTGTACCGCAGGATGCGGGGGGCGTCCTCCGGCTTGAACACGTCGCCGTTGGCCATGACGGGGATATGCACCGCCTCTTTCACCGCCCGGATATAGTCCCAGTTGGCCGTTCCGGCGTACATCTGGTTCCGGGTGCGGCCATGGACGGCCACGGCGGCCACCCCGGCCTGCTCCATGGCCTTTGCAAACTCCACGCAGTTGATGGAGCCCTTGTCCCAGCCCAGGCGGAACTTCACCGTCACCGGGCGGTGTGCCCCCCGGATCACCGCCTCGGCCACCCGCACCGCCTTATCCGGGTCCCGCATCAGGCCGGAGCCGTCCCCGGAATTCGCCACCTTGGGCACAGGGCAGCCCATGTTGATATCGATGATGTCCGCCCCGGAGACCTCAGCGGCGATGGCCGCCGCCTCCTCCATGCACATGGGGTCGCTGCCGAAGATCTGGGCGGCGGCGGGGTGTTCCCCCTCCCCCAGCTTCAGCAGGGGCACAGACTTCTTGTCCTGAAAGCACAGGGCCTTGGCGCTGACCATCTCCGTGCAGGTCAGCCCCGCCCCCTGCTCCCGGCAGATGGCCCGGAAGGACGCGTCCGTCACCCCCGCCATGGGGGCCAGGGCCAGGGGCGTTTCGATCATGATTCCACCGATGTTGACCATATATGAACCTCGTTTTTCTCGTTTCGTAGTCTGGCTATTGTAACATATCTGTCTGGTAATTGACAAGGGCGGAACATGCCATTACAATAAGGGGAAAACAACAGAAACGGGAGCGAGACAACATGAACTTTTCTTCTCTGCGGTATGCCCTGCGGGGCCTGTCCGCTTATCGCACGCTGCTGGACGATGAGAACGAATCTATCCTGGACTATGCCGCCACCGTGCTCTATACCCTGGCCAACGGCCAGAAGGAGCAGGACGAGGAGGAGCGGGCCGAGTGGGGCGAAAACGCCCTGTCCGCCTATGCCTGTCTGTTCCAGGCCCTGTGCGACGGGGGCTTCTCCGGCATCGGGGACTGGCTGTGGGACAAGCTGCGCTACACCGAGACCCCCTTTGCCCTCTCCGCCCAGTCTGACGGCGCCTCCCCCGCCCTGGAGCAGGCCGCCCGCCGGGACGTGGACGCCCTGCTGGCTCTGGCCGGTCTGGACTGCGGCGCCATTTTAACGGCCATCGCCGCCCTGCTGCCCCCGGAGCAGACCTCTATGGTAGAGGCCATGCCCCGCTGGGTCTCCTCCGCCCCCTTCGACTTTGACCGCCTGGTCCAGTTCTATCGGGACCACGGGGCGGGGCTGTATGCCCGCTATCGGGCCTTCCTGTGGGAGGACGGCCAGCTGATCCCCGTGGCCGACCCGGACTGCCCCAAACCGGAGGACCTGCTGGGCTATGAGCAACAGCGCAGCCAGGTGGAGACCAACACCCGCCAGATGATGGCCGGGCACTATGCCAACAACGTCCTCCTCTTCGGCGACGGCGGCACGGGCAAGTCGGCCACGGTGAAGTCCATGCTCTATCTCCCCGGCATGGAGGACCTGCGCCTCATCGAGATCCAGAAGGAGAATCTCACCGGCCTGCCCCAGCTGATGCGCTCCCTGCGGGACAAGCGGCAGAAATTTATCCTGTTCATCGACGATTTGGCCTTTGACCAGGACGACAAGACCTATTCCTCCATGAAGACCATTCTGGAGGGCAGTCTGGAGAAGCGGCCTGCCAACGTGGTCATCTATGCCACCTCCAACCGCCGCCACCTGGTCCGGCAGAACTTCAGTGACCGGGGCAATGACGAGGTGGACGCCTCCGAGACCATTGCGGAGAAGACCGCCCTGGCCGAGCGCTTCGGCCTGCGCATCCCCTATCTGTCCATGAGCAAGGCCGACTTTTTGGCCCTGGTGGACTATCTGGCCGGACAGGCCGGGCTGACCCTCCCCGCCCAGGAGCTCCACGCCCGGGCCATGACTTGGGAGATCCGCCACTCCGGCCGCACCCCCCGTGTGGCCCGGCAGTTTATCGCCAGCCTGCTTGGGTGAATTGATTTTCAGCCTTCCCCCTGGAAGGGGGAAGGTGGCCCGAAGGGCCGGATGAGGGTGAGCATCGTTGGTGCGGTGGTCATCGAACGGGCGGACACGGAGGTCCGCCCCTACAAAAACCATCGTAGCTCGCCGTAGGGGCGGACCTCTGTGTCCGCCCGCGATACTCGTACAGCCAACGGTGAACGGATAATATCCGCCTCTACGCCTAATTTACCATTGAAAACCGCAGCGTCCCGGCGGGACGCTGCGGTTTTTTCAGCTCTTTTTGATCTTCGCCGTGTGCTTCAGCTTGTTTTCCTCCCGGGGGCGCACGTTGTGGCGGGCGATGAGGGCGGCGATCTCCCCCCGGGTCTGCTCTACCTCGGCCCGGAAGGCCCGGGCGGACAGGCGCAGGGCCCCGTGGCCCAGGATGATCCACTGCTCCATGCCGTCGGAGGTGGCCACCCGCACCCGGTGGTCCTTCCCCAGGTCATAGGTGGTCTTTTCAATGTAGGCGTCGGCGGTCTCCGCCTCCTTCGTATACACCACATAGATACCGTTCCGCCGCTCCACCGAGCCCACGCCCCCCTTCACCTTGTAGGCGTCGAAGACCAGAATGACCTGGCACTTGCGGAAGGCCCGGTATTCGATCAAAAGCTCGGTGAGGACTTCCCGGGCGGCGTTCACGTCCTGCCTGGCCAGGGCGTGGAGGTCGTCCCAGGCGAAGATGATGTTATACCCGTCCACCAGCAGATATTCCGGCGTGGCCTGCTGGTCCCGGATGTCATATTTTTCGCTGAGGCTGGTGCGGGCGGGCTTTTTCTGGCTCTCGAAGGCCGCGGGGCGCTTCACCGGGCCATAGGTCTGCTCGAACAGAGCCTGAAGCTCCTTGTCCTGCTCCAGGCTGCCGCCCCGGCGGTCTAAACTCCCCCCGGCGGGAGTTGCGGCAGGCTCCGGCTCCTCCGGGGCGTTCAGGGCCAGGCCGCTGTCCACGTGGGCCATGGCCGCCACCTGGTCCCAGGGGACGTAATAGCCCCCGCCGTGGGCGCAGAACACCGAGCCGGTGGGGTTCAATTCGTCCCGCTCCGGGTCATAGCCGATCTCCTTCACGATCTCTTCGGCGTTGTGGCAGGGCTCATAACCCCGCAGGGCACAGGACAGCCGCCCGCAGCCCCGGGTGTAGGCGGTGACCGTCTGCCAATAGTCTCGCATCCCCGCCACCGGGGCAAAGCCGGTGAGCAGGGTCATGTCCCCCTGGCTCTGGGGCGGCTCCACCGTGCCCCCCATGGTCTGGATGTCCGTCATGGCCCGGCCCACGCACTCGGCGGGCACCTCCAGGGTAAAGTCGTAAAAGGGCTCCAGCAGAATGCTCTGGGCCTGCATCAGGCCCTGGCGCACCGCCCGATAGGTGGCCTGGCGGAAGTCGCCCCCCTCGGTGTGCTTCTCGTGGGCTCTGCCGGTCAGCAGGGTGATCTTCACGTCGGTGAGGGGGGAGCCGGTGAGCACCCCCGGGTGGTCCCGCTCCAGCAGGTGGGTGAAGATGAGCCGCTGCCAGTTCAGGTCCAGCTGGTCGGTGGAGCAGGCGGTGGCCAGCTGCACCCCGCTGCCCCGGGGACCCGGCTCCAGCAGGAGATGGACCTCGGCATAGTGGCGCAGAGGTTCGAAGTGACCGACGCCCTCCACCGTGCTGGCGATGGTCTCCCGATACAGCACCCGGCCCGGGCCGAAGTCCACTTCTAAGTCAAACCGCTGGGCGATGACCCGCTTTAAAATTTCCAGCTGCACCTGGCCCATCAGCCGCACCTGGATCTGCTTCCACCGGCTGTCCCACACAAAGCGGAGCATGGGGTCCTCCTCCTCCAGCTGCCGCAGCTTTGGCAGCACGGCGTGAGGGTCGGCCCCCGGGGGCAGGACCAGTTCATAGGTCAGGGCGGGCTCTAAGGCCGGGCGCTCCCCCTCCCCCTGGGCCCCCAGGCCCTGGCCGGGGCGGGTGTGGGTCAGACCGGTGACGGCCACCACGCTGCCCGCCTCCGCCCGGTCCAGGCTGCGGAACTTGGCCCCGGAGTAGAGGCGCAGCTGGTCGGCCTTCTCCTCCCAGCGGTCCTCCCCCTCCCCGCCGGACAAGGGGGTCTTGGCTTTTAAGCTGCCCCCGGTGATCTTCATCCAGGTCAGGCGGCTGCCCTGGTCGTCCCGGGTGATCTTGAACACCCGGGCAGCAAATTCTTGGGGATAGTCCGGCACTGGGAGATAGCGGTCCAGGCCGGACAGAAACTCCTCCACCCCCTCCAGCTTCAGGGCGGAGCCGAACCAGCAGGGGAACAGCTTCCGCTGGGCGACCAGCCGGGAGACCGTCCCGTCTGGGATGGCTCCCCCGGCCAGGAAGTCCTCCAGCGCCCCCTCGTCGCACAGGGCGATCTCCTCATCCCGGGCGCTCTGGTCGGCGGTAAAGTCGATGCACCGGCTGTCCAGGCTCTCCCGCAGGTTTGCCAGCACGGCGGCTCTGTCCGCCCCCGCCAGGTCCATCTTGTTCACAAACAGGAACACGGGCAGGTGATAGCGCTCCAGCAGCCGCCACAGGGTGCGGGTGTGGCCCTGGACCCCGTCGGTGCCGCTGATGACCAGCACGGCGTAGTCCAGCACCTGAAGGGTGCGCTCCATCTCGGCGGAGAAGTCCGCGTGGCCTGGGGTGTCCATCAGGATCAGTTCTTTCTCCTCCCCCAGGGGCAGCAGGGCCTGCTTGGAGAAGATGGTGATGCCCCGCTCCCGCTCCAGCTGGTCGGTGTCCAGATAGGCGTCCCCGTGGTCCACCCGGCCCAGGCGGCGCAGCTGTCCCCCGGTGTAGAGCAGGGCCTCGTTCAGGGTGGTCTTGCCCGCGTCCACATGGGCCATCACGCCCACGCATATGTGTTTCGTTGCCATAACCATCTCTCGCTTCCGCAGATCATATCTTGTTTATTATGCCAGCTTCCGGGCGGCAGTTCAATCCCTTTTTCCCCGCCGGGGCACAAGTTCGACGGGCTTTGTCTGGACATTTCGTGCCAACTGGGGTATAATTTACATCTAAAAATTTTTTGTGGGAGGGCCCCATGTATCAATTCCTGTGGATCTTCTTTGTCTATGCCTTTCTGGGCTGGTGTACCGAGGTAAGCTATGCCGCCCTGCGCACGGGCAAATTTGTCAACCGGGGCTTTCTCAACGGCCCCGTCTGCCCCATCTACGGCTGCGGCGTGGTGGTGGTGCTGGTCGGACTGACCCCCTTAAAGGGCAACTTCGTGCTGCTGTTTCTGGGTTCGGTAGTCCTCACCTCTGTGCTGGAGCTGACCACCGGCTTTGTGCTGGAAAAGCTGTTCCGCCAGCGGTGGTGGGACTACTCTGACAAGCCCTTCAACCTGGGGGGCTATATCTGCCTGGAGTTCTCCATCATGTGGGGCTTTGCCTGTCTGTTCGTGGTGGACATTCTCCACCCGTCCATCGAGTTCTTCATCCGTCTCATCCCCCACACCCTGGGCTGGGTGCTGCTGGGCCTGTTCTCCGCCGCCATGGCGGTGGATCTGGCCGCCACGGTGCGCACCATTGCCAAGCTCAACCGCCAGCTGGACCAGATCGACCAGCTGGCCCGCCGGCTGAAGACCGCCTCCAACGAGTTCGGCGAGAACCTGGCGGACCGGGTGCTGGAGGCCGCCGAGCGCAGCGCCGACTGGAAGGAGGACTGGGAGGCCGCCGCCGAGGAGTGGTCCCAGCGCCGGGCGGAGTTTCAGGTGCAGCTGGCCCAGAGGAAGGAGCGCCTGGAGGGCGAGCTGGCCCAAAAGCGGGAGCAGATGGAGGACGAACTGCGCCAGCACGCCCAGGAGCAGGCCGTGCGCCTTCAGGAGGGCCACGACAATGCCCGGGCTGAGCTGGACGCCTGGCGGGAGAAGCTCCAGACCCAGCTGGACAGCCGGGTGTTCGGCCAGCGCCGCCTGATGGCCGCCTTCCCCAAGATGCGCTCCACCCGCCACCGCCAGGCCATGGAGCAGCTGCGCCGCCGCATGGAGCGCCGCGCCCCCTCCAAAAGAAAATGAATTGCAATTTTCATTATGCCGTGATACCATGTCGGTAATGACTGGTAGAAGGAGAAGTGCCCTATGGAGGAATTACACGAATTAAAAAGCCGCATGGAGCAGGAGCGCCCCGCCCGGTGGGAGGAGCTGCCCGACCTGGCCCTGTACATGGACCAGATCGTCTCCTATATGCCCCGGCAGCTCATCCACTTTGACCAGGGGGAGACCCTCACCTCCGCCATGGTGAATAACTATATCAAAGACGGCCTGGTCCCCCGGGCCGACGGCAAGCGCTATGGCCCGGTCCACCTGGGCTATCTCACCGCCGTGTGCGCCCTGAAAAAGGTGCTGCCCGTGCGGGACATCGGCGTGCTGGTGTCCGCCGGACAGCAGACGGACAAGGACAACGAGACCCTGTATAACTATTTCTGCGCCGCCCTGGACCGGGCCCTGACGGACACGGCCCAGGCCATTGACGACAACGCCCAGCGGGGCGACCTGCCCCGGATGGCCCTGGACCTGGCCCTGCGCAGCTATGCCGCCCAGCTGGCCTGCGCCCGCATTCTGGACATCCTCCAGCCCGAGCAGGAAGAGCCGGGCCACAAGAGCAAAAAATGACCGGGGCCGCCGCCCCGCCGCCCCATGGAAAGGAGTGCATCCCTATGTCCCAACCGTATGACTTTACCATCCTCACCGACTCCTCCGCCGATCTAGGCGAGGACCTGGTGCGGGAGATGGACATTCAAGTCCTGCCCCTGAGCTTTACCATCCAGGACAAGACCTATCACAACTATCCCGACAACCGGGAGCTGGACCCCCACGTCTTTTATCAGATGCTGCGGGAGGGCCAGACGGCCACCACCGCCGCCGTGAACGTGGAGCAGTATCTCCAGGCCATGGAGGCCGAGCTTCAGGCCGGGCGGGACGTGCTGGTGCTGGCCTTCTCCTCCGGCCTGTCCGCCACCTATAACTCCTCGTCTGTGGCCGCCGACGAGCTGCGGGACCTCATTGCCGAGGAGATGCAGCCGGAGGCCGAGATGGCGCTGGACGGGCACCCGGCGGTGATCCTGGTCATCGGCGTCAATGGCGTGGGCAAGACCACCAGCATTGCCA
>URNZ01000029.1 GCA_900549405.1 uncultured Eubacteriales bacterium
GCGAGCTGGGTTCAGAACGTCGTGAGACAGTTCGGTCCCTATCTGTTGCGGGCGTAAGAGATTTGAAGGGAGCTGTCCTTAGTACGAGAGGACCGGGATGGACAGACCTCTGGTGCACCAGTTGTCCTGCCAAGGGCACAGCTGGGTAGCTACGTCTGGACGAGATAAACGCTGAAAGCATCTAAGCGTGAAACTCCCCCTAAGATTAGATCTCTCATCCTTTAAGGAGTAAGGCTCGACGTAGACTATGTCGTTGATAGGTCGGAGGTGGAAGTGCCGTGAGGCATGGAGCTGACCGATACTAATAAGCCGAGGGCTTGACCTACAAAAGCTATGAGAAAAACGCAGGCGCTTGTAAGCGAAGGAAAGTTTGTTTCACTGTTCGGTTTTCAGGGTGCAGAGCAACGTATCTCCAAAATCAATTCAGAGCCCAGCGAAGCGGGTCTGAATTGAAGAGGAAGCACAACGAAATGAGTGAGCTTTCGCCGAAGGTGGAAGCGAAGGATATGGAGTTTGTGCTGACGAGATGCGCCTTTAGCTCAGTTGGTAGAGCAACTGACTCTTAATCAGTGGGTCCCGGGTTCGAATCCCTGAAGGCGCACCATCTGGCCCGTTGGTCAAGCGGTTAAGACGGCGGCCTCTCACGCCGCAAACATGGGTTCGATTCCCGTACGGGTCACCATTCAAAATTCAAACACTTGTGTTTGAATTTTGAATAAGAAAATTGAAGTTGGTATTGATTAGGGCGAGGGTCCACCCGTTCCCATTCCGAACACGGAAGTTAAGCTCGCTTCTGCCGAAAATACTTGCCTGGAGACGGGCTGGAAAGATAGGTAATGCCAACATAAACGGTCAGTCAAGGCTGACCGTTTTTTCTTTGTCTGAAGATAGAACAAAGTTTCGACATAATTCCGTTGACTGCGCCTTGTTCTTATATTAGAATAGAGAAAAATTGGGAACGGGAGGGCGGAGCGTTGGAATTGGAACGGGAGATCACCTGCTGCTTTACCGGGCACCGCCCGGACAAGCTGCCCTGGGGTGACTGGGAAAAGGCCCCCGCCTGTCAGGACTTAAAGCGCCGGTTGAACCAGGCTGTGGAAAGTGCTTACGCCGACGGCTATCGCCACTTCATCTGCGGCATGGCCCGGGGCGCCGATTTCTATTTCGCCGAGGCGGTGCTGGCGCTGCGCCAACTGCACTCGGACACAGTGCTGGAGGCCGCCCGGCCCTGCGAGACCCAGGCTAACAGCTGGCCGGAGGCGGACCGGCGGCGCTATCAGGCCATTTTAGATCAGTGCGATCTGGAGACGCTGGTGCAGCACCACTATGACCGGGGCTGCATGATGCGTCGGAACCGATATATGGTGGACCGGTCCAGCCGGATCATCGCCGTGTACGACGGCGTGCCCAAGGGCGGCACCGCCCAGACCCTGGCCTATGCCATGCGCCGGGGGCTGAAAACAGAAATTTTATCGCTTTCTCAGGAGGGACCCACATGAGACTGCTGCTTCACGCCTGCTGCGCCCCCTGCGCCAACCGGCCCATCGAGAGCCTGCGCCAGGAGGGGATGGCGGTGACCGGCTTTTGGTTCAACCCCAACATCCACCCCTACACCGAATATCAGGCCAGAAAGTCCACTTTAGAAGCATACGCCAAGGAGATCGGCATGAAGCTGATCATTGGCGGGACTTATGACCTGCGGCCCTGGATCGAACACGTGGCGGGCAACATCGACGGCCGGTGCGCCTATTGCTATCAGGTGCGCATGGAGGAGACCGCCCGGTATGCCGCCGAAAACGGATACGAGGGCTTTACCACCTCGCTGCTGGTGTCCCCCTATCAAAAGCACGACGCCATTCGGGCCATCGCCCAGGCCATGGGGGAAAAATATGGCGTCCCCTTCGTCTATCGGGATTTTCGTCCCCTGTTCCAGTCGGGCCAGGAGTTTGCACGGGAGCACGGGATGTACATGCAGAAATACTGCGGCTGTATTTTCAGCGAGGAGGACCGCTATATGGCCGCCAAGCGGAAAAAGAAGGCCGCCCGGGCGGCGCTGGAAGGGCAGAAGTAAATTTGCGGGGACATGCTCCAGGCGGGCGTGTCCCTTTTTTACACCCTGAAAAGTTTTCCACAGGGTGTGGAAAAGGAAAAACAGAACGTCAAAAAATTTTCCACAGGCGGTGCAACATTTCCGCCCGCCCGGCTGTATATAGGGCAGACCGGCCAGGAGAGCGAAGCCAAAACCCAAAAGCCCAGGCCGGGAAACTGATACAGCAAATGCAGAAAGGAAAATTTAACATGACGACTATGATGAAGAGATGTATTGCCCTGGCCATGAGCGCCGCCCTGGCCCTGTCTATTACCGCCTGCGGGAGCAGCAGCAAGCCCGCCGCCAGTCAGTCTGGCAGCGCTTCTGATACGTCCGCCGTCCTGGGGGAGAACACCCAGATACCCAACCCCTGGCAGGACTTTGAATCCCTGGAGGAGGCTGTGAAGGCCGTGGGCTTTGACTTTGCAGTGCCGGATGCTCTGGCAGGCTGCGATAAGGTCGCCTATCAGGCCATCCCGGACGACCGGATCATCGGCGTCCTGTACCTGAACGGGGAGGAGCGCCAGGTGATCATCCGCAAGGCACCGGGCGGCGAGAACATCAGCGGCGTGTACAGTCAGTTTGACAAGCTGGAGCAGGTGGAGGTGGATGGCAGGTCCGTGACCATGAGTGGGGACGGAGAGACGGTCAGCCTGGCCACCTGGACCGACGGGAACTACAGCTTTTCCGTCTACGCCGACAACGGTCTGACCCAGGGAGACATGGCCCAGCTGGTGAGCCAGATCCACTAAAAACGCCGAAGGAGGAAGGGACATGGTGTGCTGTCTGACCCGGGAGAGGCCGGGGTGGTGGAGCCGGGTGGTACAGTGGCTGGAGGCCGCCCGGGAGGAGCTGGTGTGGTATCTGGAGCCGGAACCGGCGGTGGTCCTCCCCATGTCCGCGGACCGGGCCCGGGAGGCGCTGAACCGCCGGGCGGAGGAGCTGCTGGACCGCCACGGAAACGCCATCCTGCGCTATGCTTACTCCTATCTCCACAACATGAGCGACGCGGAGGAGGTCCTGCAGGACACCTTGATCCAGTTTTTAAAGGCCGCCCCCCAGTTTGACGGCCCCAGCCACGAGAAGGCATGGCTGCTGCGGGTGGCGGGGAATCTGAGCAAGAACCGCCTGGACTATAACGCCCGCCGGGCCACCGACGAGCTGAAGGAGGAGCTGGCGGCCCAGGGACAGGAGAACCTGTCCTTTGTGTGGGAGGCGGTGAAGCAGCTGCCCCCGGAACAGCGGGCCTGCATCCATCTGTTTTACTATGAGGACTATCCCACCCGGGACATCGCCCGGATGCTGGAGAAGGTCCGCCAGGCGGATCTGTCCGCCCCGGAGGATCGCCGCCGCGCTCCGGCGGCCTGGCGGCGGTGGGGGGCCATGGCGGCCTGTCTGGCCGTGGTTATCGCGGGGGGCCTGGCCCTGCCCCATCTGCTGCCCCAAAACGGGACGGAGGACCCGCCGGTGATGACCGGGCCGGGGACGGAGGAGATGGACTCCCGCGCCGCATTAGAGCAGGCAGTGGGCTTTTCGGTGGAGGAGGCGGAACACCTCCCCTTTGCCCCACAGGAGGTGCTGTACACGGCTTTTGACTCGGGCCTTGCCCAGGTCGAGTACCGGGGGGAAAACGGCCAGACGGCCCTGCTGCGCAAGTCTCAGGGGGCGGAGGACAACTCCGGGGACTTTGATCAGTATCCCGACGTGAAAACTTTGGATACGGCGGGCATCGATGTCACCCTGAAGGGGGCGGAGGGACAGTTCACCCTGGCCCTGTGGCAGGAGGACGGCTTCTCTTATTCCCTCAGCCTGTCCCAGGGGCAGGACGCCCAGGGCTGGGAGAAGATATTAACCGGCATGACATAAACGCGAAAATAGAAAGACAGCAGCGCCCCGGACTGGAAACGGTCCGGGGCGCTGCTGCGTTGGGAACAGGACAATTGAAAAAGGAAAATAGGTGCGGTCAGGGCATCAGCCAAACATGGGCAGGATGTTCATAAAGCCGGTGATGATGATGCCGTTGCAGAAGTCGATGAACAGGGAGCCCACCAGAGGCACGATGAAATAGGCCTGGGGAGCGGGACCATAGCGCTTGGTCAGCACCTGCATGTTGGCCATGGCGTTGGGGGTGGCGCCCATGCCGAAGCCGCAGAAGGCGGAGGTCATAACGGCGGCCTCGTAATCCCGGCCCATGACGTTGAACACCACAAAGCGGGCGAAGAAGAACATCAGCACGGTCTGGGCCAGCAGCATGACCACCATGGGTACGGCCAGAGAGGCCAGCTCCCACAGCTTCAGGGTCATCAGGGCGATGGCCAGGAAGATGGACAGAGACACGCTGCCCCAGATGTCGATGGCAGTGGAGGGCAGGACGATGCGCTTGGAGTCGCAGAAGTTACGGATGATGGCGGCGATGACCATGGCCCCGATATAGGTGGGGAAGGTGAAGGTGAAGGGGCCGATCTTGATGGCGTTGAACAGAGCGGTGAGCAGGGTGCCGATGCCGGAGGCCACGATGAGCAGGATGGCGGCATTGGTGAAGGAGTCGGTGTCCACACGCTCGGCGCGGGCCTTCTCCTCGGCGGTCTCGTCGCTGAGCTCCATGACCTCGGAGTCGTTCTCGGTGGAGGTGAGGTTATAGCGCTGGATGATGCTGCGGGCAGTGGGGCCGCCCATCAGGGAGCCGGCCACCAGACCATAGGTAGCGGCGGCGATGGCCAGCACGTTGGCGCCGGCAATGCCCAGCTCGTTCTCCATCATGGGGCCATAGGAACCGGCGGTGCCGTGGCCGCCCACCATGGGGATGGAGGCGGTGCACAGACCCAGACGCATGTCCCAGTGGAACACGGCGGCCAGCACGCTGCCCAGCACGTCCTGGAGGAAGACCATGACAATGGCGATGAGCAGGAAGGTGAACACCTTTTTGCCGCCCTTCTTCAGCAGGCGGAAGCAGGCGGTGTAGCCCACGCTGGTGAAGAACAGGGTCATGAAGAAGTTCTTCACGTTGTCGTCAAAGGTGAACTGGACCACGCCGCCCATATACAGGGCCAGGTGAGCCAGAGCGAAGATCAGGCCGCCCACCACGGGGGCGGGGATGCAGCAGCGCTTTAAAAAGTCGATCCGGGTGGTGAGAAAACGACCCAGAACGAACAGCAGCATTGCCACACCGGCGGTCTGGTACATATTGAGGGTGATGGTAAGCATCGATACTCTCCCTTTCTGAATGGATTTAAAGGACACATGCTCCCTTTTTTCTGTGGCCAGTATAGCGGCCCTGCGTCAAATATCTTCAAAAAACAACAAAAGAGAATAAACTTTTCTTTAACGAAAGAATGGGGAAACTTTTTTAGACTTAATAAAATTAAGAGATACAGCTAAAAACGACGCAAAAAACGCCTTTTATCATGCTTGTTTTGTGCAGACAAGATAAAAGGCGTGTGAAGCAAACGTGAATGGAAAGCAGGAAAACATCAATCCTCATCAGTCAGGACCAGCAGTCCGTCTAAAAAGGTGCGCAGGTTGGCCTTGCCGCCGGGGCCCTTGCCCTGGAGGTGGGCCATCTCGGCCCGGACCTCCTGAAAGGGGAACAGGCGGGCGGAGTAGCGGGTGAAGAACTCGTTGGTATAGTCCTCCACCCCCAGGCTGGCGATGTGGTTCAGGCCCCGGTCCAGGGCCCGGCGAGCCCGCTGCTCCATGGTCTTGGGGTTGTCGCTCAGCTGGGCGCACAGGGCGGCCACCCCCACCTGAGAGGCGGTCTGTCCCCGCTGGAGCAGGGCGATGCACAGCTCGATGATGTCCTGGGAGCCCTTCTCCCCGGCCATGCCCAGCTGGCTGAGGATGTGCTTGATGCGGCGGCGCTCCCGGGACAGGGGCGGCTCCGGCGGGGGAGCGGGAGCCCTTCCGGCGAAGACGCTTTGGATGGCCCGCAGGGCCTGTTCGTTTTCGATTTGGCGGGAGACGTTTTGGATGACCTGGCGGACTTCAATCAGGTTGATGGGCTTTTGGATGAAGAAGTCCACCCCGGCGGAATAGGCCCGGGCCACCATCTCCTTGGCAGACACCTGGGAGATCATGATGAACTTGGCCCGGCTGCCCCCCTCCTTCAGCTCACGCACCACCTGGATGCCGTCCTTCCCCGGCATGAGTAGGTCCACTAAGATCAGGTCCGGGTCGGCGGCCAGGATGCCCTCTAAGTCCGGGGGGGCGTCGGCGGTGTCGCCGCAGACGGTGCCCAGGTCGTTTTGCTCCACGATGTCCTCTAAAATGCTGATGACGGTGATGTCGTCCTCGATGATATAGATCCTCATGCCTGTCCTCCTGTCACCGCCGCCAAGGGCAGCAGAATGTCAAACTGGGTGCGCACCCCGGGCTGGGACTCCACCTGAATGGTCCCCCCCAGCTCGTCCACGATATACTTCACTGCGGGCAGCCCCACGCCCCGGTTGATATCCCCGGTGTCGGGGTTGAATTTGGTGGAGTAGCCCACCTGAAACAGCAGGTCCATGGCCCGCTTGGAGATGCCCGGGCCGTTGTCCGTCACCTGGAGATGAAGCTGATCCCCCTGGACGCGGCAGTCCACCAGCACGTTGCCGTGGCCCGGCCCGGCCTGAATGGCCTCCACCGCGTTGGTCACCAGGTTTTTCAGCACGGACAGCAGGCGATAGTGCTCCCGGATGGGCAGATCCCGGTCATAGCCGCACTCCAGGCGGATGTCCGCCCGCAGCTGGCCCAGCAGCTGGCGGGTGGACACCTGAAGGATGTGCAGCAGGTCTGACAGGGCCATGGTCTCGCCGTCAAAGTCCCCGGCCACCTCCTCCTCAATGCCCCGGATGATGCGCAGGTTGTCCTTCTTCACCTCGTGGACGTCCCGGGCGATGGACAGAGCCAGGGCGGTGAGGGATTCATCGGCGTGCTGGGCCTCCAGCCGCTCGTAGAGCTGATAGGCGCTGGACATGACGGCCTCGATGTCCTCGGCGTCCTTTTTCAGAAAATAGAGCTCGGTCTTCAAATCGGCGGTCATGAGAAACAGGTGCTGATAGCGCTGCTCGTGCTCCTCCCGCAGGATGAGCAGGCGATAGCTGCGGCTGACGAACAGAATGGTCAGCGCCGCCAGAGACCGGCCAAAGGCCAGCCACAGCAGGGCCACCAGCATGTCCCGGGACAGGGCCAGACTGCGGCTGGACAGCATTAAATTCACCAGGTTAGACACCCCGTCGCAGACCAGCATGGACAGCCACAGCCGGGGATAGGAGGCCGAGCGCCGGTCAGACAGCAGCAGGCACAGCAGCGCGTCGTAGCACAGATAGAACACCCCGCCGGGATATTCCATCTCCAGGGCCTGGATCAGCGGCACCCCGGCATACAGGTCGGTGAGGGCGCGGAAGAGCAGCACGAACAGCCCCGTGACCAGACCGGTCTGGGGCCGGTGGCTGTCCCGCATGACCAGAATGAGCAGCACGGGGTATAGGACCACGGCGGCGGACACGCGAAAGCCCTCCGCCCACACAGAGACATACAGCTGACTGGTCAGGGCGATACACAGTCCCACCAGCAGCCGCCGCTGAAGGGCGGACAGCCGCAGGGAGGAGAAGGCGCGGGGATTCATCAAGGGGCAGGCTCCTTTCCAGCGTATCAGAGAATATCAGGATACGATACCTCTATAATAAAGAACTTTATCCGTTTGCGCAAGGGGGAAAGGGCTTTTTTGCGCTGAATCGCTATTGTAAATACAGTTAATATCCTGTTTTGCCTGACGGGCTGGGCGTTAAGAAAGTGTAAATATCGTTGTTTTCCCCCGGGGAACATTTTATCATAATATAAATCAGACTGCCCCGGAATGCCCGGGAACAGTCAGTTTCAGGCAACGGAAGGGAAGCAATTATGAGTCTGCGCGTGGGAATCGACATCGGCTCCACCACCGTGAAAGTGGTGGTGCTGGACGAGCAAAATAAACTGCTGTTCCGCTCATACGAGCGGCACTACTCCAAAACCAGAGAGCGGGCCTGCCAGACCCTGCGCTCTATCTCTGAGATGCTGGCCGGACAGCAGATCCGCGTGACCATCACCGGCTCCGCCGGACTGGGCGTGGCCAACGCCGCGGGCATCGACTTTGTCCAGGAGGTCTATGCCACCGCCGCCGCCGTGAACACCTATATCCCCGACACCGACGCCGTCATCGAGCTGGGGGGCGAGGATGCCAAGATCATCTTCTTCGGCGGGGCCCTGGAGGAGCGGATGAACGGCTCCTGCGCCGGGGGCACCGGGGCCTTCATCGATCAGATGGCCACCCTGATGAACGTGTCCGTCCAGGAGCTGGATGCCCTGTCGTTAAAGCACGAGAAGATCTATCCCATCGCCTCCCGGTGCGGCGTGTTTGCCAAGAGCGACATTCAGCCCATTCTGAACCAGGGCGGGCGGAAGGAGGACGTGGCCGCCTCTATCTTCCAGGCCGTGGTGGACCAGACGGTGGCCGGTCTGACCCAGGGCCGGGAGCTGAAGGGCAAGATCGTCTTTCTGGGCGGTCCCCTCCACTTTCTTATGGGCCTGCGGGAGCGCTTTGTGGACACCCTGAAGCTGGACGCCGACCACGCCGTATTCCCCAAGGACGGCGACTGCTTCGCCGCCATGGGCGCGGCCCTGTGCGCCGCCGACTATGCCACCGCTCCCTTCGAGGATGTGCTGAAAAAGCTGGAGGAGAGCGTGGAGACCACCACGGCGGTGGACACCATGCCCCCCCTCTTCAACAGCCAGGAGGAGTATGACGCCTTCTGTGCCCGGCACAACGCCAACCACCCCCCGGAGGTGGACGCCAAGACCTATACCGGCCCCGCCTGGCTGGGCATCGACGCCGGGTCCACCACCACCAAGCTGGCTCTCATCACCGCCGACGGTGGACTGCTGTATACCTACTACCACTCCAACGAGGGCAACCCTGTGGCCATCGTGCTGGAGCAGCTGAAAGAGATCTACGCCCTGTGCGCTGGCCGCATCCAGATAAAAGGCGCAGCCGTCACCGGCTATGGCGAGGACCTGATCAAAAACGCCTTCTCCTGCGATCTGGGTCTGGTGGAGACTATGGCCCACTATAAGGCGGCGGCCCACTTCCAGCCCGACGTGGACTTTATCATCGACATCGGCGGCCAGGACATGAAGTGCTTTAAGATCCGCAACGGCGCGGTGGACTCCATCATGCTCAACGAGGCCTGTTCCTCCGGCTGCGGCTCCTTCATCGAGACCTTTGCCAAGGCCCTGGGCTATAACATCGCCGACTTCTCCAAGCTGGGGCTGTTCACCCAAAAGCCGGTGAACCTGGGCTCCCGGTGTACCGTGTTTATGAACTCCAGCGTGAAGCAGGCCCAAAAGGACGGGGCCAGCGTGGCGGACATCTCCGCCGGCCTGTCCACCTCCATTGTGAAAAACGCCATTTATAAGGTCATCCGGGCCGCATCCGCCGACGATCTGGGGGAGCACATCGTGGTCCAGGGCGGTACGTTCTTAAACGACGCGGTGCTGCGGGCCTTTGAACAGGAGCTGGACCGGAACGTGACCCGGCCCACCATCGCCGGGCTGATGGGTGCCTTCGGCGCGGCCCTGGCCGCCCGGGACCTGCACCTGGACCGCAGCAGCCTGCTGACGGCGGACGATCTGGCCCACTTTACCCACAAGGCCCGCCCGGCCACCTGCGGCCTGTGTACCAACCACTGCTCCCTCACGGTGAACTCCTTCGACGGGGGCCGCCGCTTCGTCTCGGGCAACCGGTGCTCCCGCCCCCTGGGGGAGGAGCCCAGCCGCCAGCCCGACCTGATGCGGTATAAATACGCAAAGCTGCGCGCCATGCAGGGCAACGGCGCCGGAGACGGCAGCCGGGGCACCATGGGCATCCCCTTCGGCCTGAACATGTACGAGAACCTGCCCTTCTGGTTCACCCTGCTCACCCACCTGAATTTCCAGGTGGTCCTGTCGCCGGAGTCCAGCCGGAAGCTCTATCTCAAGGGCCAGCGCACCATCCCCTCCGACACGGTGTGCTACCCCGCCAAGCTGCTCCACGGCCATGTGGAGGCCCTGGTGGAGGCGGGGGTGGACAACATCTTCTATCCCTGTATGCCCTATAACTTTGACGAGGGGAAGAGCGACAACAACTATAACTGTCCCGTGGTGGCCTATTACCCCGAGCTGCTGGCCGCCAACGTGCCCGACCTGAAAAAGGTCCGCTACTTAAATCCCTATTTCGGGCTGCACCGCCCCCGCGACTTTGCCAAGCGGGCGGAGGCCTGGTTTGCAGAGCAGTTCCAGATCCCCAAGCGGGAGACGGCGGCGGCGGTGAAGGCCGCCTATGCCGCCTATGACGACTATAAGAACGACCTGCGGAATAAAGCCCAGGAGTTCATCGCCCAGGCCCGAAAAGAAGACCGGCCCATCCTCATCGTGGCCGGACGCCCCTATCACATGGACCCGGAGATCAACCACGGCATCAACGACCTGATCACCTCCTATGGCTTTGTGCTCATCACCGAGGACTCGGTGGCCTATCTGGAGGACAAGGCCCCCCGCCATGTGCTGAACCAGTGGACCTATCACGCCAGAATGTATAACGCCGCCCGGTATGCCTGCACCCAGCCGGACATGGAGGTCATCCAGCTGGTGTCCTTCGGCTGCGGCATCGACGCCATCACCGGCGACGAGATGCGCTCCATCCTGGAGGACGGGGGCAAGCTGTATACCCAGCTGAAGATCGACGACATCAACAATTTGGGCGCAGTGAAGATCCGCATCCGCAGCCTGATGGCCGCCATCCAGGCCAGAAAACAGCGGAACTGACCAACCATCCAGACAGACGATCCAGAAAGGAACGAAAATTATGGCCAAGCTAGTATACGACGAAAACGGCCGCCTGCTGTTCACCAAGGAGATGAAGCAGGAGTATACCATTCTGATGCCCCAGATGCTGCCCATCCACTTCGGCATGTTCCGCAAGCTGCTGGAGCTGGAGGGCTATCACGTGGACCAGCTGAACAACGAGGGGCGGTCTGTGGTGGACGAGGGGCTGAAATATGTCCACAACGACACCTGCTACCCCGCCCTGCTGGTCATCGGCCAGTTTATGGACGCCATCCAGCACGGGGGCTATGACCCCCATAAAGTTGCCCTGTTCATCACCCAGACCGGCGGCGGCTGCCGGGCCAGCAACTACATCCACCTGCTGCGCAAGGCCCTGGCCAAGGCGGGGATGGACTATGTGCCCGTCATCTCCGTGTCCTTCGGCCTGGAGAAGAACCCGGGCTTCCAGCTCACTGTCAGTCTGATCCGCAAGCTGGTATACGGCATGATGTACGGCGACCTCATCATGTGGGTGGCCAACCAGGTCCGGCCCTATGAGGTAAATGCCGGGGCCACCGACCTGAGAGTGGAGGGCTGGGTCCAGCGCATGGTGGACCGCTTCCAGCAGGGTAAGGGCATGAGCCGCCGCCAGATGCGGGCCATCTTCGACGAGATCTGCGCCGACTTCGCTTCCATCCCTGTGGCGGGGGAGCCCAAGGTGCGGGTGGGCATCGTGGGCGAGATCTATGTGAAGTTCTCCGCCCTGGGCAACAACCACCTGGAGCAGTTCCTCCTCAGCGAGGGGGTGGAGCCGGTGGTGCCCGGCCTTACCGACTTTATGATCTTCAAGATCTACAACCGGGTGGCCGACGTAAAGCTCTATGGCGGAAAGTGGGCCAAGAAGGCCCTGTGCAAGTTCTTCATGGGCTATATCCAAAGCTGCCAGAAGGACATGATCGACGCCCTGAACAAGTCGGGCCGCTTCCGTGCCCCCGGTACCTTCGACGACCTCCACCGCCTGGTCCACGGCTATCTGGGCGACGGGAACAAGATGGGCGAGGGCTGGCTGCTCACCGCCGAGATGCTGGAGCTCATTCACTCCGGCACCAACAACATCGTCTGTACCCAGCCCTTCGGCTGCCTGCCCAACCACATCGTGGGCAAGGGCATGATCCGCAAGCTGAAGGACGACTATCCCACCAGCAACATCGTGGCCATCGACTATGACCCCAGCGCCACCAAGATCAACCAGGAGAACCGCATCAAGCTGATGCTGGCAAACGCCAAGGGCCTGGTCCACGCCCAAGCCCAGCCGGACCCCGCCCCCGTCCACGCCGTCCCCCAAATGGAGCGGGAGGAAAAAGCTGTCCCCGCCCAGGAGCGGGAGTCGGCGTAACACAGCAATAAGATTAGAATATAAGATCAGCCCCCGGCCTATCCATCAGGTAGGCCGGGGGCTGTGCGTCTCTTTGGGGGCTTTAGCCCAGCAGCCGCCAGCGGAGCTGAAAGCGGGTGCAGAGGGCGTCATACAGGAAATAGGTCAAGAATGGGAGGGTATAGCAGATTAAAAGGCGGGCGGCCAGAAGAACAGACAGGCCCCCCACGCCGTGGCGCTGCAAGAAGGCCGTGCCCAGGGTGAGGAACAGGCAGTGGGACAGATAGACGAAGAACGAACTCTGGTAGAGCCGCTGAAGTCCCCGCCGAAGTACCTTCGAGGCGCGGCCCAGGCGCAGACAGATGGAGTGGACCAGGGCGATGGACAGCAGGTCGGCCACCAGCTTGACGTCGTTCAGGTTCAGCCCCAGGGAGTGGCCGGAATATTGCAGATAGGCAAGCCCGGCGCAGAGCAGGACCACGGCTCCGCAGATGACTTGCCCCAGACCGCCGGAAAAAGCAGCCGTGACCAGGTCATAGTGCTTTCCCACATACAGCCCGGCCACCCAAAAGAGAAGATAGGTCAAAAAGACCCGGTCAGAATAGGGAAAATCGATGCCGCCCAGGGACAGGATGTAAGAAAACTGCTGCATGAAAAAGAAGGTCAGCAGACCGACGCCAAAGGCCAGATACGCCGGGATGTGCTTCAGCGCCCACAGCCAGAGGGGCATGAGAAGATAAAACTGCATGACGATCACGATGTAATAAAAGGGGGAGGAGAGGTTGCCCAGGAGCAGATAAGAGAAGAATTCCCGCCCCTCCCCACGGACATAGCCGATGCGCAGGAAACAGGCATAATAGATCACCACCCACAGCACATAGGGGAGATAGATCTTCTGAATGCGCTGGAGCATATAGCGGAGATAGCCGCCGAGGGTGAGCTCCCTGTCCATAAAATGCAGGGCCATTTTGACGGCCCCGGTGTACAGAAACATGGGCACCACAAAGGCCGCCAAGCGCCAGGGAAAGTAGATGACCGCCGCCTGCCAGGAGGTTGGCGTGACCGAGGAGATGCCCAGGGACAACACATGGATCAAAATGACCAAAAGACACGCAATGGCGTTCATATCGTTCAGTTCGCGCTTTTTTGTGGAGGCTGCCATGAGGATGCGTCCTTTCTTTCGTTTGAATGCTTGGAGGAGATTGCGGAAGCTTTACAGGCCCTGTGCCACCGCCTCGGCCACCCGGATGCCGTCCACGGCGGCGGAGACGATGCCGCCGGCATAGCCCGCACCCTCGCCGCAGGGGTAGAGGCCGGCCAGGGCGGACTGGAGCCGCGCATCCCGCAGGATGCGCACGGGGGAGGAGGAGCGGGTCTCCACCCCGGTGAGGACGGCGTCGGGGGCGGCAAAGCCGTGGAGCTTCCGGTCCATCAGGGGCAGGGCCTGGCGGAGAGTATCCGTGACGTAGCCGGGCAGGCAGGGGTCCAGCCGGCCCCAGCGCACCCCGGGGCGATAGGTGGGCAGGACGGCTCCCGGACCGTCGGAGGGGCGGGAATGCAGAAAATCCTCCAAGCGCTGGGCGGGGGCGGAGAAGGTTTCGCCGCCCTGGAGGAATGCGGCCCGCTCCCATTGCTGCTGAAAGCGCACCCCGGCCAGCACATCGTCCCCGGGGAAGTCCTCCGGGGTGACTCCCACCAAAAAGCCGCCGTTGATGTTGGCCCCATCTCTGGCCCGCAGGCTCATGCCGTTGGTCACCAGTTCTCCGGGGGTGGAGGCGGCGGCCACCACCTGTCCGCCGGGACAGACGCAGAAGGTGAAGGCGGAGCGGCCGGAGGGCAGGTGACAGGCCAGCTTATAGTCCGAGGGGGGCAGCCGGTCCGCCGACGGGCCGTATTGGGCCAGGCTGACGGCGCTCTGATCGTGCTCGATGCGCACACCGATGGCAAAGGGCTTTTTCTCCATGGGAACCCCCGCCTGGGCCAGCATGGCAAAGGTATCCCGGGCGGAGTGGCCGGGGGCCAGGATCAAAGCGTCACAGGGCAGGGTATAGGGCCCCTGGGGCCCCTCCACCGTGAGGGCGGACAGCGCCCCGCCGGACTGCTCCAGCCCGGTCAGCCGGTGCCCAAAGCGCACATCGCAGCCCAGGGAGATCAGCTCCTGGCGGATGTGCTTCACCGTCTGGCGCAGCACGTCGGTGCCGATGTGGGGCTTGTGGGACCAGCGCACGTCCGCCGGGGCCCCGGCGTCGATTAGGGCGTCCAGCACGGCGGAGATGCGGGGGTCGTGGGTGCCGGTGGTCAGCTTGCCGTCGGAAAAGGTGCCTGCGCCCCCCTCGCCAAACTGCACGTTAGAGGTGGGGTCCAGTTTCCCTGTGGACCAGAAGCGCTCCACGTCCGCCGTGCGCCGGTCCACATCCTGGCCGCGCTCCAGCACCACGCAGGGCAGGCCGTTCCGGGCCAGGAACAGGGCGGCGAACAGCCCCGCAGGACCCATGCCCACCACCACCGGGGGCAGGGAGGAGCGGCGGGTCACCGCCGGGAAGACATAGTGCTTGGGCTGGACCAGGGTCACGTGTTTCCCCGGCGCGCCGCGGACCACGGCCTCCTCGTCGGGCAGGTCCAGGCCCACGGTGTAGACGTAGTGGACGTCCCCCTTGTTCCGGGCGTCGATGGACTGGCGCAGCAGGGTCAGCTCCCCCAGCGCCCCAGGCCGCAGCCCCAGCGCCCGGGCGGCCTTTTTCCGCAGCAGGTCCAGGTTGCCGTCTACCGGGAGGGGAAGGTTGGAAATTTGGATCATGTTGAAACACCACTTTTAGGATACAAATCGTATTTATTCTTCCAAGATATCCGCCACGTAGCTCTCCACGTCGAAGGGGTCCAGCGGGCTGTCCTTGCGGAGGTAGAGGGGGTGATGGGGGTGGCCCTTTTTGGAGCGCTTTCCGGCGGAGAACCACTGTGCCCCCCGCTCATGCCCCAGGGCGATCATGTCCCGGACGCAGGTTGGCAAGTAGTTTCGCTTTTCAATGATGGTGCCCCAGGCGGCCCACACGGCGGGATGGCCCGCCGCGTCCAGGGACAGGGCATAGTCAAAGGCCCGCATGTTCTCCCGGTGGAGGGCCAGGTTGCACTCCGGCTCCATGTCATCGGGCCGGGTGGCCCGCTGGGCATAGACGTTGAACATGAGGAAGCTGTCAAACCCGTTGTGCAGGGCCACACGTTCCACCGACTTCAGGGTGTTGTCCAGGTCGTCCGGGGCGGCGGTGGAGGGGTTGATGCCCACGCAGATCAGGGGGTGCTGCCCCCGGGTGCCCAGGATATAACGATACTCCCCGTAGTGATTGGGGACGTATATCCATTTTGTAATGTCATACTCGGGGCTGGGTTCCAACGCCTGGGCCAGGGCGGCGTCGAAGGGGACCACCTCCAGGGCCTGGGTGGGGCAGGACGGGATGTGCATGGGAAAGACTCCTTTGGCTGAAAAATTCTTCCGTGGAAAACAGAGCGGTCCGGCGTTGCGCGGCGGGGGCGGCTCTGGTATAATGTGCAGGGACATCAGGTCGAATGATGGCGCTAAGAGCACTATATCAAATCGGCCATTTCTTTTCAAGCAAAATCAGAGAGGAGCACACCATGAAACAGCAATTTCTGCGCCGCGCTTTGGGCGGGGCGCTTTCCATCGGACTGCTGATGCAGCCCGCCCTGGCCGCCGTGACGCCGGACATTCCCCAGGGCTGGACCACCCCCTTTTCCGACGTGGCGGAGGGGGACTGGTACACCCCCTTCGTGTCCACCCTGAACAGCCAGGGGGTCATCAACGGCTATGACGACGGGCGCTTTGGCCCCAACGACGCGGTGAAGGCGGGGGACGCCATCCTGATGGTGGTGAAGGCCGCCGGAAGCGGGAACCAGCCCGCACTGGAGGGGGCGCACTATGCCGCGGGCTATGTGCAGTATGCCCTGGACCGGGGCTGGCTGACCCAGGCCCAGGCGGCGGTGGATCTGAACGCCCCGGCCTCCCGGCTGTACATCGCCGCGCTGGCGGCCAAGGCGCTGGGGCTGTCCGCCTCTACCAAGCGCAGCCCCTTTGCCGACGTGAGCGACGGATATGTCACCGCCCTGTATCAAAACGGCGTGGTGGTGGGGGAGAAGTCGGGCAGCAAGCGGTATTTCAAGCCCAACGACTCCATCACCCGGGCGGAACTGAGCGTCATCGTGTGGCAGGTGATGGCCTTTGACGATTACATCCACTTCAGCTCCCACGTGCTGGAGAAGCTGGACGGGGTGCCCGTGAACGACTATGACAACGCCGCCTTTGTCAGCTCCGACGGCATGATGACCTATACCAAGGAGAACGGCTCTCTGGCGGGCATCGACGTGTCCTCCCACCAGGGGACCATCGACTGGGCCAAGGTGGCGGAGGACGGCATCGACTTTGCCATCATCCGCTGCGGCGGGCGGTATTACCAGAGCGGCACCGTGTTCGAGGACAAGCAGTTCCGGGCCAACATCCAGGGGGCCCTGGACGCTGGCATCCAGGTGGGCATCTATTTCTTCTCTCAGGCCACCAGCGCCCAGGAGGCCCGGGAGGAGGCCCAGTTCGTCCTGGACACCATCCAGGGCTATGACGTCACCGGCCCGGTGGTCTTCGACTGGGAGAACATCGGAAACGACTCCGCCCGCACCGACGGCATGACCAGCGGCCAGGTGACGGCGGCGGCCAACGCCTTCTGCCAGACGGTGGAGGAGGCGGGCTATCAGCCCATGATCTATTTCAACCAGTACATCGGCTATCTCCTCTATGACCTGGACCAGGTGGTGCAGTACCCCTTCTGGCTGGCGGAGTATAACGCGGTGCCCAGCTTCTATTATGACTTTGAGATGTGGCAGTACACCAGCAGCGGATCGGTCAGCGGCATCAGCGGAAAAGTAGACCGGAACGTGTGGATGCAGTAAGATTTTTTCTCCGGCGGGAATTTGATACCAAATCCAGGCGGCCTGTGCTATAATACAGGCAAGCAGTATTCCAGAATTTTTCTAGGAGGGACCTATTATGTTAAAACTGGACCTTTCCAAGCTGGACCAATTTCTGCCCCAGGACTATGTGACCGCCCGTCAGGACGACCTGGCCCAGGCCGCGGACATGCTGGCCCATCACAACGGCCCCGGCGGGGACTTTACCGGCTGGGTAAATCTGCCCCGGGACTATGACAAGGAGGAGTTTGCCCGCATCAAGGCGGCGGCCAAGAAGATCCAGCAGCAGTCCCAGGTGCTGGTGGTCATCGGCATCGGCGGCTCCTATCTGGGGGCCCGGGCGGTGATCGAGCTGCTGGCCTCCCCCAACTATAACCTGAAGCAGAAAAATACCCCGGACATCTATTTCGCCGGAAACGGCCTGTCCACCGACGCCCTGCTGGAGCTGATCGCCCTCATCGGGGACCGGGACTTCTCGGTAAACGTCATCTCTAAGTCGGGCACGACCACCGAGCCCGCCGTGGCCTTCCGCATCTTCCGGGCCATGCTGGAGGAGAAGTATGGGCCGGAGGGGGCACGGGAGCGCATCTATGCCACCACCGACAAGGCCCGGGGCGCCCTGAAGGGCCTGGCCGACCAGGAGGGCTATGAGGAGTTCGTGGTGCCCGATGACGTGGGCGGGCGGTATTCCGTCCTCACCGCCGTGGGCCTGCTGCCCATCGCCGCCGCCGGACTGGACATCGACCAGCTGATGGCCGGGGCCCAGCGGGCCATGGAGGCGCTGTCCGCCCCCGACCTGGACAACCCCGCCTGGCAGTATGCCGCCGCCCGGAACGCCCTGTATGAAAGCGGCAAGAAGGTGGAGCTGCTGGCCTGCTACGAGCCCAGCTTCCGCTTCTTCTCTGAGTGGTGGAAGCAGCTCTATGGCGAGAGCGAGGGCAAGGAGAACAAGGGCCTGTTCCCCGCCAGCGTGGAGTTCACCGCCGACCTGCACTCCATGGGCCAGTACATCCAGCAGGGGGAGCGGCTGATGTTCGAGACGGTGGTGAAGTTTGCCCCCAAGGGGGAGTTCATCATCCCCAACGACCCGGCCAATGTGGACGGGCTGAACTTCCTGTCCGGCAAGCCCCTGGCCTTTGTGGCCGAGCAGGCCATGCGGGGGACCATTCTGGCCCACGTGGACGGCGGCGTGCCCAACATCCTGCTGGAGCTGCCCGCCATCAGCGAGGACACGGTGGGCGAGCTGATCTACTTCTTCGAGTATGTGTGCGGCCTGTCCGGCTATCTGCTGAAGGTGAACCCCTTCGACCAGCCCGGGGTGGAGGCCTATAAGAAGAATATGTTCGCCCTGCTGGGCAAGCCGGGGTATGAGCAGCTGCGGGAGAGCCTGGAACAGCGGCTTTAAACCTCTGCTTGAGAAAATTCACAGAATCCCGGTTGAAAAAACCGGGAGCGTATGGTAAAATTATAGTGCAAAGGGGGAGCAGCCCCCAAACGTATAAGGAGTGATACACATGATTCGAGTCATCATGGGCAAGAAGGGCTCCGGCAAGACCAAGCAGATGATCGAGATGATCAACAATGCAGTCCAGACCGAGCACGGCAATGTTGTTTGCATCGAAAAGGGCAATAAGCTGACTTTCGATATTCATTATCAGATCCGCCTGGTTGAGGCCAGCCAGTACAACGTCGACAGCTACACTGCGCTGAAGGGCTTTATCAGCGGCCTGTACGCCGGCAACTACGACATCACCCACGTCTTCATCGACAGCCTGACCAAGATCGTGGAGGGCGAGCCCGACCTGGAGACCGAGAAGTTCCTGGATTGGCTGAACAACTTCGGTGAGAAGCACAACATCAAGTTCACCATCACCATCAGCGACGACGAGTCTCTGGCCTCTGACGGCATCAAGAAGTACTTCTAAGAATTCTGCTCTTTGCACAAAAAAGCGCCCTGCGGGAAAGACCCGCAGGGCGCTTTTCGCGCTTTTTCGACAAATCAAATGGGGAAAAAGGGGGAAGAAAGGGGAATTTTCAAAAAAATTTGAGAAATTTCAGAGAAAGGTGTACGGAAACGTCCTGCGGCGGGGGGTGTGTCCTGGGGGCGGATATTTCAGAAGGACAAAAAATTGCAAAAAATACCCGCCGAAAAAAGCCGTTTCCTATAATATAAACGTGAAATCCGCACAAAAACGGAGATTGACAGAAAAAGACAGATAAGCTATGCTGGGCACAGAGGTCGGGGAAATAAAAAAACTCGTCGCAAGCGATATGTAGCTTGCGACGAGCTGGTGGAGGAGGGTGGATTCGGACCACCGAAGCGAAACGCAACAGATTTACAGTCTGCCCCCTTTGGCCACTCGGGAACTCCTCCATATGCAATTGTGGAGCTGGTGGACGGATTCGAACCCCCGACCTGCTGATTACAAATCAGCTGCTCTACCGACTGAGCTACACCAGCGTGTTCGTTGTTCGCTCATCAACTGTCCAACAGCAAGGGATAGTATAGCAGGGGGAAGGGGGATTGTCAAGCATTTTCGCAGAAAAAGTTTTTTCTTTTTTCGGGGGGCCCATCGAGGGGGGAAAGCGGCCTGTTTTGCTGCCGCCCCTGCGGGACCATCAGGCCCTATGGGCGGGGTATTGCCCCCGGTGCGGGGAGGAGAACTATGACACGGACGAGGAACTGTGCCCCCTGTGCCGGGCGCGGGAAGAAGAGGGCTGACCGAGACGTCAGAAGAGAAGAAGGAGGAGATCTACATGACCTTGCAGGAACTGTCGGTGGAATACCGGGCCCACGCGGAGACGCTGTCCGCCCGGGTGAAGGAGCTGGAGCAGCGCCTGGAGCAGACCAAGAATCCCAGGGAGCGCTGCCTGCTCCAGGACCGCATCCGCATGTTGTCCACCATGGTGCGGGAGGCCAGGGAGCTGGCCGTGCTCACCGAACACTATTACGACAGGGGGTATCGCAGAAATGTCAGATACACGGTATAGAAGAGGGCGGGGCTTTGCCGCGGACATGGCGGTGTATAACCGCCAGATGGCCCCGGACAACGACCAGGAGCTGAGCCTGTTAAAGCGCAACCTGATTCGGGCCTTGAAGGAGGATATCACCCCCCGCCAGCGGGAGACCATGCTGCTGTACTATGGCCAGGGGCTGAACATGCGGGAGATCGGCCTGAAGCTGGGGGTGGACAAGTCCACCGTCTCCCGCACCATCAAGCGGGGGGAGCGTCGGCTCCAGCGCTGCCTGCGCTATGGGGCCAAGGGGCTTTTGGAGAGTTAGGAGTTAGGAGGGATGAGTTAGGAGTTGTTGTCTTGAAGGGGCGGGTGTGGTAAAATAGGCGGGACAAAGTTGAGAAATGAGGGAACGACATGCAGCCTTACCGCGCAGTGTGCTTTGATTTTGACTATACCCTGGCCGACGCCACCGACTCTATCGTGGCCGGGTTCCAACATGGCTTTACCAAAATGGGCTGGCCCGCCCCTGACCGGGAGACGGTGCGGGGCACTATCGGCTATCTGCTGGAGGACGCCTATACCATGCTCACCGGGGACAGCGACCCCGCCCGCCGGGCCCAGTTCCGCCCACTGTTTCTGGAGGTGGCCAAGGAGCGCCAGCGCCGGGAGACGGTGCTCTTCCCCGGGGCGGAGGAGCTGCTGCGCGCCCTCCACGGCCACGGGGTGAAGACGGCCATCGTCAGCACCAAGCGGGGGGACACCATCCAATACATCATGGAGCGCTACCACCTGCTGGACCAGCTGGAGTTCGTCATCGGCAGCGAGGACGTCCACGCCCCCAAGCCCGACCCCCAGGGGCTGAACATGGCCCTGGAGCGCATGGGCTTAAAGCCGGAGGAACTGCTGTTCTGCGGGGACACGGTGCTGGACGCCGGGGCGGCGAAAAACGCCGGGTGCCCCTTCTGCGCCGTCCTCAACGGGACCACCCCGGCGGGGGACTTTGCCGACTTTCACCCGGTCCACATCGCCCCCGACCTGTTTGAACTGCGGCAGTGGCTGGAGGGATAAGCATGAACGTCGTTGAGATCACCGACCCCCAGGCATCCCAGCTGGACGTGTACGCCCGCCTCACCGAGGCCCAGCTGCGCTCCCGCCGCAGGCCGGAGGACGGCCTGTTCATCGCCGAGAGCGCTGTGGTCATCGGCCACGCCCTGGACGCGGGCTATCAGCCTGTCTCTCTGCTGATGGAGCGGCGGCAATTAGAAGGCAAGGACCGCCCCCTGGCCCAAAGAGTGGGGGACGTGCCCATCTACGTGGGGGAGCGGGAGGTGCTCTCCGGCATCACCGGCTATGCCCTCACACGTGGGGTGCTGTGCGCCATGCGCCGCCCCGCCCTGCCCACGGTGGAGCAGGTGTGCGCCGGGGCGCGGCGGCTGGCCGTGCTGGAGGGCATCGTGGACGCGGCCAACGTGGGGGCCATCTTCCGCTCCGCCGCCGCATTGGGCATGGACGGGGTGCTGGTCTCCCCCACCTGCATCGATCCCCTGTGCCGCCGGGCGGTGCGGGTGAGCATGGGCACCGTGTTCCAGGTCCCCTGGACCTACATCGGGGAGAAGAAGGGGGACTGGCCCCAGGCGGGGCTGGAGCGGCTGCGCAGGCTGGGCTTTGAGACGGCGGCTATGGCCCTGGATGACCGGGCCGTGTCCATCGACGACCCCCGGCTGGAGCGGGACAGGCTGGCCCTGGTCCTGGGCACCGAGGGGGACGGCTTAGACCCGGAGACCATCGCCCGGTGCGACTACACCGTGTGTATCCCCATGCAGCACGGCGTGGACTCCCTGAACGTAGCCGCCGCCAGCGCCGTGGCCTTCTGGCAGCTGCGGGGGAAGTGAGTATGTAAATCGCTCGTCGTAATCACGGGGACGGTTCTTCTGATTAGGTACTAATCACAAGAACCGTCCCCATGATTACAGGAAAGCTGCCCTGGAAACGGAATCCCTCAGTCAGCTTCGCTGACAGCCCCCTTTCACAAGGGGGCCTAATGGTGCTTGTGTAGGGGCGGACCTCTGTGTCCGCCCGCCGACGGCCAGAAATTTTCCAACAAACGGTAACGACACGACATTTCACGCTAAAAAACCTACATTTCATGTAAAAGGCTGTACTTCCAGGAAAATCGTGCTATAATTAGCCTATACCGTCAGAAAGGGGAGG
>URNZ01000030.1 GCA_900549405.1 uncultured Eubacteriales bacterium
CCTGACCGATGTTCATACGGGAAGGCACGCCCAGGGGGTTCAGCACGATGTCCAGGGGGGTGCCGTCGGGCAGGAAGGGCATATCCTCCTGGGGCAGGATGCGGGAGACAACGCCCTTGTTGCCGTGACGGCCGGCCATCTTGTCGCCCACAGAGATCTTACGCTTCTGGGCGATGTAGACACGGACCACCTGGTTGACGCCGGGGCCCAGCTCGTCGCCGTTCTCACGGGTGAAGATCTTCACGTCCACCACGATACCGGCCTCGCCGTGGGGCACCTTCAAAGAGGTGTCACGGACCTCACGGGCCTTCTCGCCGAAGATGGCCCGCAGCAGCTTCTCCTCGGCGGTGGCCTCGGCCTCGCCCTTGGGGGTGACCTTGCCCACCAGATAGTCACCGGCGTGGATCTCAGCGCCCACGCGGATGATGCCGTGCTCGTCCAGGTCCTTCAGGGCGTCCTCGCCCACGTTGGGGATGTCGCGGGTGATGGTCTCGGGGCCCAGCTTGGTGTCACGGGACTCGGTCTCATACTCCTCGATGTGGATGGAGGTGAACACGTCGTCCTTCACCATGCGCTCGTTGAGCAGGATGGCGTCCTCGTAGTTATAGCCTTCCCAGGTCATAAAGCCCATGAGGATATTCCGGCCCAGGGCGATCTCGCCGTGGTCGGTGGAGGGGCCGTCGGCCAGCACGTCGTGATACTCCACCCGCTGACCGGCCTCCACGATGGGGCGCTGGTTGATACAGGTGGTGTGGTTGGAGCGCAGGTACTTGGTCAGGCGATACTCCTTGGTCTCGCCGTTGTCATAGGCCACGGTGATATACCGGGCAGAGACCTTGGTGACCACGCCGGGACCCTCGGCCAGAATGACGATCTCAGAGTCGATGCAGTTCTTGTGCTCCTGGCCGGTGGCCACGATGGGGGCCTCGGGCCGCAGCAGAGGCACGGCCTGGCGCTGCATGTTGGCGCCCATCAGCGCACGGTTGGCGTCGTCGTTCTGCAGGAAGGGGATCATGGCGGTAGCCACGGACACCATCATCTTGGGGGACACGTCCACATAGTCCACCTGGTGCTTATCCACGGAGATGGTCTCGTTGCGGCGGCGGCAGGTGATACGCTCGTTGACAAAGCAGCCGTTCTCGTCCAGGGGCTCGGTGGCCTGGCCCACGGTGAACTGGTCCTCCACGTCGGCGGTCATATACTCGATCTGGTCGGTGACCCGGCCGGTCTCCTTGTCCACCTTGCAGTAGGGGGCCTCGATAAAGCCGAAGCGGTTGATGCGGGCGTAGGAGGCCAGATAGGAGATCAGGCCGATGTTGGGACCTTCGGGGGTCTCGATGGGGCACAGACGGCCATAGTGGCTGTAGTGGATATCACGCACATCGAAGGAGGCGCGGTCTCGGGACAGACCGCCGGGGCCCAGGGCGGACAGACGGCGCTTGTGGGTCAGCTCGGCCAGGGGGTTGGTCTGGTCCATGAACTGGGACAGGGGGCTGGAACCGAAGAACTCCTTGATGGCGGCGGTGACGGGCCGGATGTTGATCAGGCTCTGGGGGGTGACCACATCCAGGTCCTGGGTGGTCATGCGCTCGCGGATGACGCGCTCCATGCGGGAGAAGCCGATGCGGAACTGGTTCTGGATCAGCTCACCCACGCAGCGCAGGCGGCGGTTGCCCAGGTGGTCGATGTCGTCGGGGGTGCCCACGTGATGGGCCAGGCAGTTGAGATAGTTGATGGAGGCCATGATGTCAGGCACGGTGATGTGCTTGGGGATCAGGTCGTCGATGCGGTCCCGGATGGCGTCCTTCAGCTCCTCGCCGCTGAACTCGTCCAGCAGCTGGCTGAGCACGGGGAAATAGACCATCTCGTCCACGCCCACTTCGGCGGGGTCAAAGTCCACAAAGTCCTTCAGGTGGACCATGTTGTTGGAGAAGACGCGGATGGTCTTGCCGTCCATGTCCAGCAGGGCCTCGTTCACGCCGCAGTCATCCAGCTGGTGGGCCCGCTCGGTGGTCAGGACCTCACCGGCCTCGGCGATGATCTCGCCGGTGCGGGGGTCGGCGATGGGCATGGCCAGCTTCTGGCCACGAATGCGGGCCCACAGGCCCATCTTCTTGTTGAACTTATAGCGGCCCACGGCGGACAGGTCATAGCGCCGGGGATCGAAGAAGGTGGCCTTCAGCAGAGACTCGGCGGAGTCCACCGTGGGGGGCTCGCCGGGGCGCAGCTTGCGGTAGATCTCCAGCAGGGCCTCCTCATAGGTCTTGCAGGCGTCCTTCTCCAGGGTGGCCACGATGCGCTCGTCCTCGCCGAACATCTCGATGATCTCGGCGTCGGTGCGGGGGCCCAGGGCACGGATCAGGCAGGTGATGGGCAGCTTGCGGTTCTTGTCGATGCGGACATAGAAGATGTCGCTCAGGTCGGTCTCATACTCCAGCCAGGCGCCGCGATAGGGGATGACGGTGGTGGCATAGGTGTGGTTGTCGGCCTTGTCCTTGTTGTCGGCATAGTACATGCCGGGGGAACGGACGATCTGAGAGACGATAACGCGCTCGGCGCCGTTGATGACGAAGGTACCGGCCTGGGTCATGATGGGGAAATCTCCCATGAAGATCTCCTGCTCATTGATCTGGCCGTTCTGCTTGTTGCGCAGCTGCACCTTCACCTTGATGGGGGCGGCATAGGTGCAGTCCCGGGCCTTGCACTCCTCCACATCGTACTTGGGCTTCTCATCCATGGAGAAATCAATGAAGGACAGCTCCAGATTACCGGCATAGTCGGTGATGGAGCCCACGTCCTTGAACACGTCGCGCAGGCCGGTGTCCAGGAACCACTGATAGGAGGTCTTCTGCACCTCCAGCAGATTGGGCATCTCCAGGATCTCCTGGTACCGGGCAAAGCTCTTGCGCAGGGTCTTGCCATAGTACACGTCCTTGGCCCGCTGTTCCACCTTCTGGCGAACTTCGTCCATGTTTACCTTGACCATTTCTAAAAATCAACTCGCTTTCTGTTTGATCCACGGTTGGTTCTGTCGGGTTTCTCTCCCGGGTGCAGGGAAAAACGTCCGTGCCGCTTGTGATTTTGCACAATTCCGGTGGGGGATCGCTTTTCCGCACACCCGGCCAAGTGGTTTGTTTCCCTGTGTTTGCTCTTGTCATTTTTCCTCTGCCATGTTAAACTACGTTCACGGTCTAAGAGAGGAAGTTTCGCCCTGTTAGGCCATAAGAGCATTTTATTGTACCATGCCCACGCACGGCTGTCAAGGCCATGCGCTTTATTTTTGCCTATTTTTCCACATTTGTGGAAAACTCCCCGCTCCCCCGCCCTGCTCCGGCGGCGGATGGGGAAATTTTTTTGCCCTGGGGGCGTTTCTCTCTTCCAGGCAAACATCAGCGGCCCCGGGATTTTTTCCTCCCGGAGCCGCTGACAAATTTTCAGTATCTGCATTTTAAAGCCTTCTCCTGGGAGAAGGTGCCCCAGTGGGCACACTGGGGCGGATGAGGGGAACGCCAAAGGGCCTTGATCTCTGACGCCAGGACGGCTATAGCCTTCGCCCCGCAGGGGAGAAGGTGGCATGGCGCAGCCATGACGGATGAGGGGGACCCCGGAGGTACATACGCTGTCGCGGGCGGACACAGAGGTCCGCCCCTACGGCAAATCACGATGGCTCCTGTAGGGGCCGACCTCTGTGTCGGCCCGTCGATGACCACCGCACCAACGACACTCACCCTCATCCGGCGCTGCGCGACACCTTCCCCCTGGGAGGGGGAAGGCTATACTCGTTTTATCGGGCACGCTCACTTATCGTGACCCGTCCCCTCATCCGGTCCCTTCGGGACCACCTTCCCCCAGGGGAAGGCTATTTTTTTATTTCGCCTCAAAGACCGCCTTCATGCCCTTGAAGGTCATATAGCAGTCCAGCTTGCCCACCGTCTCGAAGGGGGCGTGCATGGACAGCACGGGCACGCCGGCATCCAGGGTGTCGATGTTCCGCTCGGCCATATAGACGGCCACGGTGCCGCCGCCGCCGGCATCCACCTTGCCAAGCTCGGCCATCTGCCACACCACACCGGCGTTATCCAGGGTGGCCCGGATATAGGCCACCAGCTCGGCGGAGGCGTCGCTGGCCCCGGACTTGCCCCGGGCCCCGGTGTACTTGCACAGGCCCATGCCATAGTTCACCATGGCGCTGTTGCGCTTTTCATACACCTCGGCAAAGTTGGGGTCATAGGCCGCCGTCACGTCGGCGGACAGACAGAAGGACTTCTCATAGCAGGCCCGCAGGGGCACGTTCTGCCCGGCGCACAGGTCCTCCATAAAGGTGTCGAAGGCGGCGGACTTCATGCCGGACACGCCCTCAGAGCCGATCTCCTCCTTGTCGGCCAGCATACACACGGCGGTGCGCTCCGGGGTGCCCAGCTGGAGCAGGGCAGCCAGGGCGGCATAGGCGCACACCCGGTCATCGTGGCCATAGGAGCCGATGAGGGAGCGGTCAAAGCCGATGTCCACAGCGGAGAAGGCGGGCACGGCGCACAGCTCGGCGGAGATGAAGTCCTCCTCCACGATGCCATACTTCCGGTTCAGCAGCTCCAGAACGGCGATCTTCACCCGGTCGCTGCCCTCGTCGTCGGCCAGGGGGCGGCTGCCCACCAGCAGATTCAGGCTCTCAGCGGGGATGGCCTCCCCCAGGGGCTTGCGGGACTGCTCGGCCCCCAGGTGGGGCAGCAGGTCGTCGATGGTGAACTGGGGGTCCCCCTCCCCGTTGCCGATGGACACCCGGATGGTCTGGCCGCTCTTCAGGGCCACCACGCCGTGGAGCTCCAGGGGGATGGTCACCCACTGATACTTGCGGATGCCGCCATAGTAGTGGGTCTTCAGGAACGCCAGCTCGTCGCTCTCATAGAGGGGGTTCTGCTTTAAGTCCAGGCGGGGGGAGTCGATGTGGGCCGCGCCGATGTTCACGCCCTCGGCCAAACCCCGGCGGCCAATGACCGCCAGCATGATGGCCTTGCCCCGGTTCACCTGATAGAACTTGTCCCCGGGCTTTACCGCCATGCCCCGGACAAAGGGCTTGAAGCCCGCGGCCTGGGCCATGGACACGGTGCGCTCCACACACTCCCGCTCCGTCTTTCCGTTGTCCAAAAACTGCTTATAGCCCTCGCAATAGGCGTCCATGGCCTCCAGCTCGCCGGGGGCCAGACGGTCATAGCCGTTCTTCTTCTGATAGGCCAGGGTCTTGCGCAGGGCCTCGCCCCGGCTGGTCTCCTTGTTCTCGTCCATAATGAAACTCCTCCTTGTTCAAGTTTCGTTTCTGTTCCCGGGCCGCTTACCGGCCCTTGTGTTCCTGTAGGATGCGCTCCAGCAGGGTCCGGGCCTTGGCCCCGAACTCCTCCGCCGTGGCGCAGTCGTTGACTAAAGTATACCCGCAGGCGTCCCGATAAAATGCGTCGCTCTGCTGGGCGGCCACCCGGGCACGGGCGTACTCCTCCGGGATGCCCTCCCGGGCCATGATGCGGCCCACCCGCACCTCCGCCGGAGCGGTGACAGCCAGGGTGGCGTCACACAGGTCGGCCAGGCCGTTTTCGATCAGGCGGATGGCGTCGATGGCCGCTGCCGGGCGGCCCTCTTGCTCCGCCGCCGCCAGCCGGGTCTTCAGCGCCCGGTCAATATAGGGGGCGGCGATGGCGTTCAAATCGGCCATGGCGGCCTGGTCGTGAAAGACCACCCCGCCCAGCTTCTTCCGGTCAAAGCGCCCGTCCGCCCCGGTGAGGGGGCCGAACCGGCTCTCTAACGCATGGCGCAGGCCGTCGTCCTCCTCCAAAAGCTGATGATACACCGCGTCCGCGTCCAGCACGCAGCCCCCCAGGGCCTCCAGCTGGTTCAGCGCCGTGGTCTTTCCCGCCCCTGTGGGGCCGGTGATGCCGATGACGATCATGATAAATCCTCCGTTTTCATCCCCAATGCCTTTCCCGTCAGGGAAAGGCATTTTTCATACCCGGATGATGTGAAAGCCCGCCGCCTTGTTCAGGCGGTTGGCGATGGCCAGGCCGATGCCGTCGGTGTCGGGGCACTGGGCCCAGATGGCGGTGACGGCGGTGTGGTCAAAGGCCCGCAGGGCATCGAAGATATGCCGGGCCTGCTCCCCCTTGTCCCCGGCGGGGCCCAGGTCCATGACGGGCCGGGTCTGGTGCCCCTTCGTGAACAGGTCCTTGAACTCGTCAAAGCAGATGACCCCGTCCTCCGGGGCGGCGTGGGCGGCGATGTACTCTGCCGCTTTTTTGGGCTCCCCGGCCACCACGGTCACGGGGGCCTTGGGGGCATAGTGGCGGTATTTCATGCCGGGGGCCTTGGGCTGCTCCCCCGCCCCCATCAACCGGGTGACGGCGGGGTCCACCTCTACTTCACCCAGGGCGTCCCGCAGCTGCTCCAGGGTCACCCCGCCGGGGCGGAGGAGGCGCGGGGGCGTGCAGGTCAGGTCGATGATGGTGGACTCCACCCCCACGGCGCAGGGGCCGCCGTCCACGATGGCGTCGATCTTCCCGTCCATGTCCTCCAGCATATGCCCCGCCGTGGTGGGGCTGGGCCGGCCGGAGGTATTCCCCGAGGGGGCCGCAATGGGCACATCCGCCGCCACAATGATGGCCCGGCACAGGGGATGGGCCGGGCAGCGCATCCCCACCGTGTCCAGCCCCGCCGTGACCACGTCGGGCACCAGGGGTCTGCGGGGCAGGATCATGGTCATGGGGCCGGGCCAGAACCGCTCTGCCAGGGTCCAGGCCGCCGCCGGGATGTCCTGACAGCAGCGCTCCAGCCAGCCCGGCTCCGGGATGTGGAGAATGAGGGGGTTATCCTGGGGGCGGCCCTTGGCCTGGAAAATGTGGGCCACCGCCTCCGGGTCAAACCCGTTGGCCCCCAGACCGTACACCGTCTCCGTGGGGATACCCACCAGGCCGCCTTTTTGAAGGATCTCCGCCGCTCTGGGGACATCCTGTTCCGTTAAAAGCTCTGTTTTCAATGTGAGGACCTCGTTTTCTTATGGAAAGGACTACGCTTTTTGCTCATTGCCCTAAAATGACCCGCTCCAGCTCCTCCGGGGTCTGGACCAGCACGTCCGCCCCCTCGGTCTCCAGCTCCTGTCGGGAGCGGAAGCCCCACAGCACGCCGCAGCCGGTGAGACCGCCGTTTTTGGCGGTGCGGATGTCCACGTTGCTGTCCCCCACGAACAGGGTGTTCTCCCTGGTGGCGTTCATGCGCTCCATCAGCTTATGCAGCAGAGTGGGGTCGGGCTTGGTGGGCATTCCGGGCAGGGCCCCCTGCACTGTGGGGAACAGCCCCGGATAATAGGCATTTACCACCGGGCGGGCCATGGGGTCTGCTTTGTTGGTCAGCACAGCCATGTTCACCCCCGCAGCCTTCAGCCGGGCGATGAGATCCACCATACCGGGATAGGCGGCGGTCTTGTCCTCCTTATGGGCGTCGTACCGGGCAGAGAACTGGGCCAGGGCCTCTTTCAGGGTGGCCTGGTCCCGGGCCTGCTCCGGGGCAAAGCGCTCCACCAGCTTGGGGCTGCCGTTGCCCACCATGCGCTTATATTCCTCCACGGTGTGCTCCGGCCAGCCCCGCTGGGCGCACACCCAGTTGCCCGCGTCGGCCAGGTCGTCAATGGTGTTCAGCAGAGTGCCGTCCAGATCAAAGATCACATTCTGATACATGCCGCGCCTCCGCTTATTCGTAGATGCCGATCTCCATGCCGCCGATCTCGATCTTGGTGGTGGGGTCAAAGGCGGCGCGCTGGAGATAGGCCTTCACGGCGATCTGGGCGAACTTGGGGTTCACCTTTTCGTCCTCCAGGTCCAGGTCGATGCGGCCCTGCTCGCCGCCGCACACGCGTCCACCCTCCTCCAGCACTTCGTTCAGTTCGCCGACGATATCGGCCAGTTCCTTGTCCTGGGGCAGCTGCGTGTAGTGAATATAGATGTCCATGGGTTCCAACTCCTTTGGTTTTTTTGCTCAAGTCTGTTCGTTCAGCCGCTGGGCCTGATCGGCGGCGGCCAGGGCGTCCATCAGCTCGTTCAGGTCGCCGTTCATGATGCTGTCTATTTTATATAGCGTCAGGCCGATGCGGTGGTCCGTCACCCGGCCCTGGGGAAAGTTATAGGTGCGGATGCGCTCGTTTCGCATCCCGGAGCCGATCTGGCTGCGGCGCTGGGCGGTGTACTCCGAGGATATCTTCTCCTGCTCCGCCTCGTATAGGCGAGAGGCCAGGATGCGCATGGCCTTGTCCCGGTTCTGGAACTGGCTGCGCTCCTGCTGGCACTCCACCACCGTGCCCGTGGGCCGGTGGATCAGCCGCACAGCGGAGGAGGTCTTGTTCACGTGCTGGCCCCCCGCGCCGCTGGAGCGGAACACCTGCATCTCGATATCCGCCATGTCCAATCGCACGTCCGCCGTCTCCATCTCGGGCAGCACGGCCACGGTGACGGTGGAGGTGTGGACCCGCCCGCCGGACTCGGTCTCTGGCACCCGCTGGACCCGGTGGACGCCGCTCTCATATTTCAGCCGGGAGAAGGCCCCCTCCCCCTCGATGGTGAAGGAGATCTCTTTCACGCCCCCCAGCTCGGTCTCGCTGACGGAGTCCACCTCCGCCCGCCAGCCCCGGCGCTCGGCGTACATGGCATACATGCGATAGAGGGAGTGGGCGAACAGGGCCGCCTCCTCCCCCCCTACCCCGGCCCGGATCTCCACAATGACGTTCTTGTGGTCGTTGGGGTCCTTGGGCAGCAGCAGAATTTGAATTTCCCGCTCCAGCCGGGGGATGTCCTTCAGGGCCTGGTCATATTCCTCCTGGGCCAGCTCCCGCATCTCCGGGTCGCCCAGCAGTTCCTTCGCCTGGTCCCGGGCCTCCAGCGTCTGCTGATAGGTGCGGAAGGTCTCCACCAGGGGGGCAAGCTCCGCCTGCTCCTTGTTCAGCCGGGCCACCTGGGCTGGGTCGTCATAGGTCTCCGGCGCGGCCAGCCGGGCCTCGATCTGGCTGTATTTCGCCTCGATGGCAATGAGTTTATCCAGCATAGCTGCGCCTCCTTTAGTCAGTATGGGTCACATGATACCCTGTAGTGGCGGCTATCAGCCGCCCGCCCTCTCAGTCACGGCTGCGCCGTGCCAGCTCCCCCACAGGGGGAGCCAAGATCATGTCTCCAGTCATGCACCCCTTGCCTCCCCCTGTGGGGGAGGTGCCCAGTGGGTACACTGGGCGGAGAGGGCCGTCCCTCACCGGTCCACCATAAACGACTTCACCAGCGCCAGCGGCTCCCGCAGGTACATTTTCAGGCGGGAGGGCAGGTGGCTCTCCGGGGCGGCCAGGGTGGACACCTCGTCAAACCCGCACCGCTGGGCCAGCATCCTGGCCCGGGTGAGGTGGAAGCCGTTGGACACCACCACCACCTGGGTCTGGGCCGGGTCCATATTCTCCTCTGAGAGCAGCTTAGCGGCGTTCTCTAAATTCTGATGGGTGTTGTGGGAGTCCTCGTCCAACAAAATATTCCGTTTGCTCACGCCGTTCTCCGTGAGATAGTCGGCGATGGCCTGGGCCTCGCTCTCCGGCTCGTCGGCCCCCTGGCCGCCGCAGGCCACCACCGTCATGTCCGGGTGGTCCTGTAAATAGGCCAGGGCCGTGTCCAGCCGGTCCTGAAGCAGCACCGATGGTCCCCAGGGCTTCACCTGGCAGCCCAGGACGATCATCACCTGGGGGTCGCCGCTGACCGAGGAGTGTGCCCCGGAGAGCACCACCCCCAGCAGCACGGCAAAGGCCAGCACCCCCGCCAGGATCAGCCCCAGCAGAACTTGCAGCCACAGGGGGCGGCGGCGGCCCTTATAGCTGGCCACCTCGATCTTGGGTCTGCTCATCCTCTCGCCTCCTCCAGCTGGGCGGACAGGTCCTCCCACTTGCCATAGAGCTTCAGAATTTCCTCCTCCAGGGCCTCCTTCTGTTCATACAGGTCCTGGAGCTTTAAATAGTCGGCGGCGGCGGCCTCCATCTCTTGGGTCAGGTCGAACATCCGCTCCTCCGCCTTGGCCACGGCCCGCTCGGCGGCGGCCACCTCCTTCTCCAGGTTCTTGGTGCCGCCGGGGCGCTTGGGCTTCTCTTTCTTCTCCTTGGGGGCCTGGGCCTGGACCTGGGCGGCGGGCTGGGGCTGGTTCTTCTGCCGCTGGCGCATGGCCAGATACTCCTGATAGGTGCCCTTAAAGTCGGTAATGTGTCCGCCCTCCAGCATCCAGATGCGGGTGGCGAAGCGGTCGATGAAATAGCGGTCATGGGAGACGAAGAGCAGGTTGCCCTCATACTCCTCCACCGCCTCCTCGATCCACTCCCGGCTCTGGATGTCCAGGTGGTTGGTGGGCTCGTCCAAAATCAACAGATTGATCTTGGCGTCCATGAGCATGCACAGCCGCAGGCGGGACTGCTCCCCGCCGGACAGGGCGGACACGGGCTTGAACACGTCCTCCCCCTTGAACTGAAAGGCGGCCAGGCGGTTCCGGGCGGTCTGTGCCGTGCAGTCCAGGTCATAGATCATGGTGTCCACCAGACTGCGCTCCGGGTGGTCAAAGTGGATGATCTGGGGCAGATAGCCGATCTTCACCGTGGGGCCCAGGCGCAGCTTGCCCTCATCGGGGCTCTCCTCCCCCATCAGGATCTTGATGAGGGTGGACTTGCCCGTGCCGTTGTCCCCCAGCAGGGCGATGCGCTCGCCCCCGGCCACCTCCAGATTCACGTCGTCAAACAGGGTGCGGCTGCCGAAGGACTTTTTCAGGTGCTTGATGGTCAGCACCTCGTCCCCCCGGAACTCCCGCTCCCCAAAGCGGACCTCCATCTTCCGGGCCTTCTTGGGCCGGTCGGTCACCCGCATCCGCTCGATGCGCTTTTCCATGGACTGGGCCCGTTTGAACGTCTTGTCCATGCCGGAATAGGCCCAGGTGCGCAGCTGCTCGGCGGCTTTCTCCAGCTGCTGGATCTTGGCCTGCTCCTTCTCATACTGGCGCTGGCGCTCCTCAAAGCGGCGCTCCTTCTCCACGGCGTAAAAGCTGTAGTTGCCGGAATAGAACTCCGCCTTGCCCTCCTGGATCTCGATGACCCGGTCCACCACCTTGTCCAGGAAGTAGCGGTCATGGGACACGGTGAGCACGGTGCCCTTGAACTTCTCCAGATACTCCTCCAGCCACTCGGTGGCCCGCAGGTCCAGGTGGTTCGTCGGCTCGTCCAGCAGCAGGATGTCCGTGTCCTCTAAGATCAGGCGGCCCAGGTTCACCCGGGTCTTCTCCCCACCGGACAGCTTGTCAAAGGGCCGCTGGCGCATCTGGGCGGAGATGGACAGGCCGTTGCACACCTTGTTCTTGTTGGTGTCCATCTCATAGCCGCCCCCGGCCTGGAATGCGGCGGTGAGCTTGTCATACCGGGCCATGGCGGCCTGGTCCTCCCCCTGGCCCATGGTCTCGGCCAGCTGGGTCATCTCCCGCTCCATGGCGTGGAGATCGGCAAAGGCGTCGTCCAGCACGTCCTCCACGGTATAGCCCGCGGGATAGACGGGAATTTGAGAGATCAGGCCCACCCGCTTGCCCGGGGCGATGACCACCTCTCCCTCGTCATAGTCCATCACGCCGGTGAGAATGCGCAGCAGGGTCGTCTTGCCGCAGCCATTCGGCCCCAGCAATCCGACCCGTTCCCCTGAGTCCACCTGAAAGGTGAGCCCGTCTAAAATTTTACTGCCAACCTCGAATTCCTTCACCAGGTTGGTCACGGAAATGTCGATCATAGCGTCCTCGCATCATAACCATCGCAAGGGCCGATGCGGACATCGGCCCTTACGCGGCAGTCTTTAATTCTTGGCCGGGGTGGTGTGCTCCATCAGGAAGGCGGTCAGTTCCTCCATCTGCATCCCCCGGGAGGCCTTTACCAGGATGGTGCTGTCCGGGCGGATGATCTGCTCCAGCAGGGCCTTGGCCCCCTCCTTGTCCGGGCAGTGGTGGACCTGGGGCACGCCGGAGTCCTGGGCGCCCTGGGCGATATAGGCGGACATCTCCCCCACGGCGATGAGACAGTCGATCTTCTCCCGGCCCAGGCACTCGCCCACCTCGGTGTGCAGGGCGGGGGCGAAGGGCCCCAGCTCCAGCATGTCGCCCAGCACGGCGGCCTTCCAGGTGCTGTGACTGTCGGCCAGCACGCTGATGGCCGCCCGCATGGACTGGGGATTGGCGTTATAGGTGTCATCCAGAATGGTGATCTGCCCGTCCCGGCGGAGGATGTTCATGCGCATCCGGGTGGGGACAAATCTTGTCAGCCCCTGCTGAATTTCGTCGGCGGACAGGCCGAAGAACTCCCCGATGGCCGAGGCGGTAAGGGCGGGATAGATCATGTGCTCCCCCAGGGCGGGAATGCGCACCTGGCGGTCCATGTTGGGGGTGGTCAGGCGGCAGAGGATGTGGCTCTCCCCGTCGCCGCCCACGGTCTGGGCGCGGTAGTCCAGGCCCTCCCCCTGGCCGCAGAACACGGTCTTCACGGGGGTGTGGCCCCGCAGAGAAGCCAGCATGGGGTCGTCCCCGTTGAGCACCAGCAGACCGTCCTTCTGAATATGGGGCAGCAGCTCGCACTTGGCCTTGAAGATGTTCTCCCGGCTGCCCAGCCGCTCGATGTGGGCGTCGCCGATGTTGGTGATCACGCCCACGTTGGGCCGGACGATGTCGGCCAGATAGTCGATCTCGCCCGGGCGGTCCATGCCCATCTCCAGCACGCACACCTGCACGGTGCGGTCCAGGCGCAGGATGGTCAGGGGCAGACCGATGTTGTTGTTGAAGTTCCCCTCGGTCTTCAGCACCCGGAACCGGGTGCCCAGCACGGCGGCGATCATGTCCTTGGCCGTGGTCTTGCCCACGCTGCCGGTGACGGCCACAAAGGGGATGTCGAACCGGGATTTATACCAGGCGGCCAGGTCCCGCAGCGCCCGCTGGGTGTTGGCCACCTTTACATAGAACTTATCCTCCCGATAGCTCTCCCGCTCCCGGGCGGTAAGACAGCCCACCGCGCCGCTCTCCAGGGCGGCGTTGATATAGGCGTGGCCGTCGAACCGGTCCCCCACCAGGGGGATGAACAGGGAGCCGGGGTGCATGTTCCGGCTATCTGTATCTACCTTTTGGATGATGGCAGATGTATTCTGAAAGGGGCCAAGCAGGGTGCCGTTCACGGCCTGAAGCAGCTGGCCCAGGGTAATCTCTTCCACAGGCTTCAGACCCCCTCTCTTCTGGCTTCCAGGGACTTCTGGATGATGATCTCGCACAGCTGGCCATAGTCGATGCCCACCACAGCGGCCTCCTGAGGCACCAGACTGGTGGGGGTCATACCGGGCAGGGTGTTGATCTCCAGGAAATAGGGGGTTCCGTCCTCCGTAACGATAAAGTCCGCCCGGGAATACACCGCCAGCCCCACCGTCTGGAACACGGTGAGAGCCGCCTGGCCCACTTTTTCCTCCCACTCCTGGGGGATATCAGCGGGGCAGACATCCAGGGTCGCGCCGGGCTGATACTTGTTCTCATAGTCATAAAAGCCCTGCTTGGGGATGATCTCGATGGAGGGCAGGGCCTTGCCGTCCAGCACGGCCACCTGGATCTCCCGGCCCTGGACATACTGCTCCAGCACCGTGCGGCCGCCCAGGCGGATGCTCTCCGTCAGGGCGTGGCGCAGCTCTTGGCGGGTCTTGGCGATGAACACGCCGATGGAGGAGCCGCTGGCGATGGGCTTTACCACCACGGGCAGCTGGGTTTCAGCCGTCAGGGCGTCCACATTCTCCTCCGTCACCGTCACGGTCTGCCACTTGGGGGTGGTCACTTTGCCGGCCACCAGCTGCTTGGTCATGTCCTTGTCCATGGCGATGGCCGAGCCCAGATAGCCCGAGCCGGTGTAGGGCACGCCTAGCAGGTCCAGGGCAGCCTGGATGCGGCCATCCTCGCCGCAGGCCCCGTGGAGGGCCAGATAGACCACGTCCGCCCCGGCGCACAGGTCCAGCACCCCGGGCCCGATGGCGGAGGGGCTTTGGGTCTTGCGGCTGGCGCGCACCTGGTCCAGGTCGGGGGCCTGGCGGCTCACATGGAGAAATTCCTCCGGGATGGGAGCGCCATACAGGGCCTCCGGCTCCTTGTCCCAGTCATCCAATCCAAAAAACAGATCGACCAGCGCCACCTGGTGGCCCCGGTCCCGCAGCGCCTGGCACACCAGCGCGCCGGAGGACAGGGATACATTGCGTTCCGGGCTGAGTCCCCCGGCCAGTACCACGATCTTCATATTCAACAGCACCTCGTTTTTCCTTTTCGGCACACTTATTGCATGATACACTATATGCTAGCTGAACATTTTAGCACATCCCCCGTCAATACGCAAGCAGAGGAAGGATTTTTCCATATAACACAAAACAAATATCCCTAGCAATATATTCGCAAAATAATACCTCACGGTCATGCGCCCCGTGAGGTATCATTGCTATCGCTTTACAGCATAGATTTTAATAATTCAGGCCATCTGTCAAAAACTTCTCTGCCAACAATCACTTCGTCCACCAACCCCATATTCAGTGCGTCAATAATACGGCAGAGATACGATTTTCCTTTCGTCCACCACGTTTGATAAGCATCTACAAACAACACATGGTAAATCTTTTCTCCCGTTCTTTCATATAATTCTTTAAACTCATACCCATCGAGTTGTGTTTCATAAACTCCGTCTGCTACACGGCTTCCAAATGTCGTTGCGTAATAATATTCTTTTATCTCCCACACCATCTTCGGATTCTTGATACTAGGATATGCACCATCGAACCTACGCGAAGAAACTCCGAGTAGCGCTCCGTTATCGTTATGCATACGTGTCAAGCCTTTAGGATCATCGTCAAATCCAAGGCCAGACACATTTGGCAATGCTTCACGAATTGTTTTCTCTGCAAGTATGTTAACAGCTGCCGTAAAATAAGAAATCTGTTTTTTGTCACCTTTTTGCTTATTTTGCTGGATTTTACAGAGAAAATCTTCTCGGTCATGTAATTGCAGAAGTGGACAGCATTCGGTGCGGGCTTGTTCTGCATTCATAAGCATGGACTCTACGAAATTATTCAAAATATCTGCACGCATATTCAAATAATTGATTACGGGTTCAAGCATTTCATCTGGTATATTAATATTTTCTTTTTTGCATAGCCCTTTGATTTGCTTTTCAGAATAGTTACGAACAATACCTTTTCCTCGTTTTGTATAGCCTAGTTTCTCTGAAATAAACTTGACAAATGCCCAAAATTCTATTGACATATTTTGAAATTCAGAAAACGCCCTCATTCTCTCTCTGCCTCCTCAAACAACTCCGTTATAGAAACATTTAATGCACATGCGATTCTAGAAATGTTCTCTAATGATACGTTTCTCTTCCCTAATTCCACATCGCTAATGTATGTACGATGCAGGGTACACAGATCAGCGAGCTTCTCTTGAGAAATGTTCCGTTCTCGACGAAGTTTCCTAATCGCTCTTCCAAAACGCATTAGAATTGTCTCAGACATCACTTGACACCCCCGCATATGTAAATTATAATTAGATTGTCTATTATAAGTCTACAGACTATAAGTTACGAAACGGAGCCGTTTTATGATTCCTGCATTGCTAAAATGGATCGGAAACAAACAGCGCTTTGCTGAAACCATTGTTTCATATATGCCAGATGAATTTGTAAATTACTACGAGCCCTTTTTAGGTAGTGGTGCCGTAATGGCTGAACTACTCCATGCGGACAGCAATAAGATATATCCTCATCTGATACACGCCTACGGCAGTGATATACTCCCTTTTCTTATTGATGTATTTAATTATACAAAAGATTCCCCAAATCAATTAATCGATTACTACACCAAACAAATCGATGAATATTACCTCTCCCCAGTTGAAAAATACAACGAAATTAAAGACAGATTCAACTCTAATCATAACGGATTGGATTTCTGTGTGCTCTCTCGGACTTGCTATTCTGGAATCATCCGCTTCAGAAAAGCTGATGGATACATGAGTACCCCAAAAGGTCCTCATTCTCCAATAAAACCAACCACATTTAAAAATCGTGTTCTTCAGTGGCATGAATTGCTTGACAAGGCAAGTTTTCAAACCGAAAGTTTTATAACCGCAATGGATAAACCCACAGCAGGCGATGTTGTATATTGCGACCCTCCTTATACTCATTCTCAAAGCATTATCTATGGGGCTCAGAGTTTTAATATCAACGACTTATGGATTAAGATTGACGAATGTAAGCGTCGCGGTGCCAAAGTAATGCTTTCTATCAACGGAATGCGAGAGTCCAGAAAAAAGAACATCTCTGTTGAAATTCCACAGGGGCTTTTTGCGCGGAAGATTATAATTGATTGCGGGACATCTATGATTGATCGGCTACAGAGTTCCGGCAAAGAAATGATTGGTGAAAAAGTTGACGATCTGCTCTTACTAACCTGGTAATCATATATACCCATTCTGATTATATTTTCTTTGCAATTTTAGATATAAAAATGGCGTGACCGCAAAAGTCACGCCATTTTTATTGTCTTCAACCTCAAACGATTGAACCTATTACATCTTACGTCATTTACAGATGGACTGGCAGGGCTTCTCCGTCTTTCAGCCGTCCCAGGGGGCGGTAGAGGGTGAAGTACATGGTGGCGAAGCAGGCCAGGCCGCCGATGAGCTGCGAGGCCGCCTCGGCATAGAACACGCCCATGGTGTCCATCCAGATGGGCAGGATCACGGTGAGGGGGGCGTTGATGATGGCCTTGCGGAGCAGGGAGAAGAACACCGCCTGCTTGGACCGGCCCAGGGCCACGAACACCGACTGCCCCGCCGATTGCAGGGACATGGGGATGAACAGGGCGAAATAGACCCGCAGGGCGGGCACACCGGCGGCGATGACCTCCGGCTCGCTGTTGAACACCCGGATCATCAGCTCAGGCAGGAGCATGGCCGCAGCCCAGAAGACGCCGGCATAGGCCACGATCAGCCAGCAGGTGAATCGGATGGACTTGCGCACCCGGCTATACAGCCCCGCGCCGTAGTTAAAGCCCATCACCGGCTGGGCGCCGTTGCTCAGACCGTGGACAGGCATGAAGAACACCTCCCGCAGGGAGTTGATGATGGTCATCACGCCCACATACAGGTCCCCGCCATAGCTCTGGAGGGTGGCGTTGCACACGATCTGCACCAGACTGTTGGTCATGTTCATAAAGAAGCCGGACAGGCCAAGGGCCACGATGCGCTTTACCCGCCGGGCCTGGAGGGGCAGACAGCTGAGCTTCAGCGTGAGCAGGGCCCGCCGCCCGGTGAGGAATTTCAGCACCCAGGCCGCCGAGATGGCCTGGGAGATGACGGTGGCCAGGGCCGCCCCCTTCACCCCCATGTTCAGCAGGAAGATGAAGATGGGGTCCAGGACGATGTTCACCGCCGCCCCCAGCACCACCGTCATCATACCCACCGAGCCAAATCCCTGGGCGTTGACGAAGGGGTTCATGCCGAGGCTTATCATCACAAACAAGGTGCCCATGAGATAGATGGTCATGTAGTCGTCGGCATAGGGGAAGGTGGCGTCGCTGGCCCCGAAGAGATAGAGAATGGGCCGCTTAAAGGCTAGGAAAAAGGCGGTGCAGGCCGCCCCTAAAATGAGCAGCAGGGAGAAGGAGTTGCCCATCACCCGCTCGGCCTCCTCCTGGTCCCCCTGGCCCCGGCAGATGGAGAAGATGGGCCCGCCCCCGGTGCCGCACAGGTTGGCAAAGCCCATGATGATGGACACGATGGGGATGGTCACCCCCAGACCGGTGAGCGCCAGGTGGCTGCTCCCCGGCAGGCGGCCCAGATAGATGCGGTCCACCACGCTGTACAGCACGTTCACCAGCTGGGCCGCCGTCATGGGCAGGGCCAGGGACAAAATATTTTTGGAGATGCTCCCCTTGGAAAAATCGCTTCTGCTGCCCACCCGGGCCGCCTCCTTCGTACAATACTTGAACGCTTGGTTTAGATGGCATCTAGTTTAACACGCATTTTACAAAAAGAAAATGGCGCATTACACGATTTACGCCCCGTTATCGCTTCGTTTTTCCACAAAAAGCAGCAGAGGGTGGAAAATCTCCCGCCCTCTGCTGTGGGTTCTGTATGTTACTTCTGATATTTGTCCACCAGATACCGGATGGCCTCCACATAGCCCTGAAAGCCCAGGCCCATGATGGTCTTCTCGCAGGCCAGGCGGGCATAGGAGATCTGGCGGAAGTCGTCCCGGCTCTTCACGTCGGACAGGTGGACCTCCACCGCAGGCAAAGCCACCGCCTTCAGCGCGTCTAGAATGGCCACGCTGGTGTGGGTATAGGCGGCGGGGTTGATGACGATGGCGTCCTTGGCCCCATAGGCCGCCTGGATCTTGTCCACCAGGTCCCCCTCGTGGTTGGACTGATAGACCTCCACCTCCACGCCAAGTTGTCGGCAGGTGTCCTCCACCAGCTTCACCAGCTGGGGATAGCTCTCTTTGCCATAGATGTTCGGCTCCCGGATGCCCAGCATGTTCAGGTTGGGTCCGTTCAGCACCAGCAGCTTCATAGCTTCAGCCTCCTTATGATCTCGTCCACTGCCCGGTCCACCTGGTCGTTGTCCACCGTCAGGTCGGCGGCCTTTTCGTACAGGGGCAGGCGCTTTTCATACAACTCCTCCAGGGGATTGGCCTGGGACACGGGCCGCCCGTCCAGGGGCAGCTGGTCCAGGGGCCGCCGCAGGAAGATGACGGTGGAGTTCTCCCGCATGGGGGCCCAGTTCTCCCGCCGGGTGACGATGCCGCCCCCGGTGGCGATGACGGTGCCGGAGGCCCGGCCCGCCTGGCACAGGGCCTGGTGTTCCAGGGCGCGGAAGGCCTCCTCCCCCTCCCGGGCGAACAGCTCTGGGATGGGGCAGCCCGCCGCCTGGACCACCAGGGCGTCGGTGTCCACCAGGGTGCGGCCCAGCCGCTGGGCCAGGACCCGGCCCACGGTGGTCTTGCCGCAGCCGGGCATCCCGATCAGCAGCAGGTTCTGGGTCTCCCGCTCCATCTGGGCGGTGATCTCCTCCACCTGGCCGTCGGGGATGGGGGCGTCCAAAAAGCGCTCCGCCGCCGCCTTGGCCTGGGCCACCAGCATCCCCAGGCCGTTGGCCCGGCACAGGCCCCGCTCCTCCGCCTGGAGGAGCAGCCGGGTGCGGGCGGGGTTATAGATGAGGTCAAAGACCCCCTCTAAATTGGGCAGGCGGTCTAAGTCCACCGGCGAGACCTCCGTGTTGGGATACATGCCCACGGGGGTGGCGTTCACCAGGACCTGGGCGGCGGCGTGGCGCTCCAGATTTTCATAGTTGTCCGGGCCGGACCGGGAGATGAACACGATCTCCCCCGCCCCCAGGTCCTCCAGCACCGTCTTCACCGTGGGGGACACGCCGCCGGTGCCCAGGATCAGGGCCTTTTTGCCCCGAATCTGTGCCCCGGCGGACCGGAGCATATAGGCAAAGCCGTCGTAGTCCGTGTTGTGGCCCAAAAGAGTTCCGTCCTTCTGCCGGACGATGGTGTTCACGCTGCCGATGCGCCGGGCCTGGTCGGTGAGGGTCTGACAGAAGGGGATCACCGCCTTTTTATAGGGGATGGTCACGTTCAGCCCCTTAAAAGTCCCGTGGGTGAGGAAGTCAGCCAGCTCCTCCGGCTTCTTTTCCACCAGCCGGTAGTCATATCCGGCCAGCTTCTTGTGAATGGCGGGAGAAAAGCTGTGGCCCAGCTTCTCCCCCAGCAGGCCATATTCCAGATCGCTCATCAGCAGATGACCTCGTGATAGGTGCCCAGATAGCGCAGCTGCTCGCTCTCGGCCTCCAGATCCCGGAACAGCTTCTCCATCTCGGGGGCATAGACCGAAGCCTCCACGTCGAAATAGAACATGAACTCAAACTCCCGGCTGGGCAGGGGGCGGCTCTCCAGCTTCTGCAGGTTGATGTTCAGGGCATAGAACTTGGCCAGCACGTTATACAGGGTGCCGGGCTTGTGGGGCAGGGTCATCATCAGAGAGGTGCGGTCCGCCCCGGGATAGATCTCCGGCTTTTTGGAGATGCAGATGAACCGGGTGTAGTTGTTATCCTGGTCCTGCACGTTGTCCTGGACGATCTCCAGGTCATACTGCTCGGCGCAGAAGCGGGAGGATAGGGCGGCCACGTCGCTGCGGTCCGACTGGGCCACCATGCGGGCGGCCACGGCGGTGTTCTCCACCACGTGGACGGCCACATTCTTCAGCCCAGCCAGATAACCGGCGCACTGGTGGAGGGCCTGCTCGTGGGAATAGACGTTCCGGATGTCCTCCAGCTTGGTGCCGGGTTTGGCCAGCAGGTTGTGGCTCACCTTCAGCCGGGCGGAGCGGACGATGGAGAAGTTGTGGCGGATCATCAGGTCATACACCGCGTTCACCGAACCGGCGGTGCTGTTTTCGATTGGCAGGATGCCATACTGGCACATGCCGCTCTCCACCGCCTTGAACACGTGGTCAAAGCTCTGGAAATACATGATGGAGGGGGCCTTGAACAGGCGGTCACAGGCGATCTGAGAGTAAGCGCCCTCGATGCCCTGGCAGGCCACGGTGGGCCGCTGGGGGAACAGCTGGGGGGTCTCCTCCATGGCCTTTTTGATGCCGTCATAGACCTTGGAGCCCCGGCCCAGCTTGCCGTTCTCATAGGAGCGGCTGGCGGCCATGATGGTGCGGTACATGGACTGGACGTAGTCGGCCAGCTCCTCCCCAGCCTCCTGGCCCACCTTGCTCAGCAGGGCCCGCTCCCGGCTGGTGTCCAGCACGGGCATATTGTTGGCCTTTTTATACTCGGCCACCTGGGCCACCGTCTCCATCCGCCGCTTCATCAGGTCCACGATCTGCCGGTCAATGGCGTCGATGTCCCCCCGAAGCTGCTCTAACTCGCTCATATTGTCTCCTCCTTGTTGTATCTCTCTTTAAATATACAAATTGTTGTCGAATTTACTTTAAAATCGCCGGGGCGTCCAGCAGGGCGTCCAGCAGGACCAGGGCGGCGGCGGCCTCCACCACCGGCACGGCCCGGGGCACGATGCAGGGGTCGTGGCGGCCCACGATGGACAGCTTCTCCTCCGTCCCCCGGCTGAGGGACACGCTGTCCTGCTCCCGGGCGATGGACGGGGTGGGCTTAAAGGCCGCCCGGAAGATGAGGGGCATCCCATTGGTGATGCCGCCCAGAATGCCCCCGGCGTGGTTGCTCCTGGCGGTGACGCGGCCGTCCTTCATGGCGAAGGGGTCGTTGTGCTCCGAGCCCCGCATCCGGGCGGCCCGGAAGCCGGCGCCGAACTCCAGGCCCTTCACCGCGGGTACGCCGAACATGGCATAGGCCAGGCGGCCCTCCATGCCCCCGAACATGGGGTCCCCCAGTCCGGCGGGCAGGCCGGTGGCCATGCACTCCACAATGCCGCCCACTGAGTCCTGCTCCTCCCGGGCCAGCAGAATGACCCGGCGCATCTCCTCCCCCGCCTTGGGGTCCAGGGTGGGGAAGGGTGCGGTCTTCAGCTGTTCAAAGGTCTCCCGGCGCTCCCCCATGGGGTCAAAGGGCCGGTCCTCCACCTGGGATACCGCCTGAATGTGGGCGGCGATCTCAATGCCCCGGCGGGCCAGGATCTGAAGGGCGATGCCCCCGGCGATGCACAGGGGGGCGGTCAGCCGCCCGGAGAAGTGCCCTCCCCCCGCCACATCCTGAAAGCCGCCATACCGCACCTGGGCGGTGTAGTCGGCGTGGCCGGGGCGGGGCACATCGTGGAGGGAGGAATAGTCCTTTGACCGGGTGTTGGTGTTCTCGATGACGGCGGCCAGGGGCGCGCCGCAGGTGACATTGTCCACCAGGCCGCACAAAAACCGGGGCTTGTCCGCCTCCTTCCGGGGGGTGGCGGTGGCGTCCCGGCCCGGGGCCCGGCGCTGGAGAAAGCGGTCCAGCTCCTCCAGATCCACCCGCTCCCCGGCGGGCAGGCCGTCCACCGTCACGCCGATGGCCGGGGCGTGGGACTGGCCGAAGATGGACACATGCAGATTTTTACCCAGATATGAGGACATCCAGATCCCCTCCTAACTGACGATAGTCCTCCCAAAAGCCGGGATAGGACTTGTTCACGCACTCCGCCCCCAGCAGCGTTATCGGGCGGCGGCAGGCGCAGGCCGCCACGGCGGCC
>URNZ01000031.1 GCA_900549405.1 uncultured Eubacteriales bacterium
GCGGTGATGAACAGGCAGCCCAGCAGACGGCCGGAGCCATAGCGTTCCTCCAGAGGCGGGCCGACTACCAGCAGCAGCATCATGTTGCCCATGTAGTGGCTGTAGTTGGCGTGGCCCAGCACGTGGCCCACCATGCGGAAATAGGTCAGGGGGTCGGTGAAGGCGGAGCGGTAGACGCTGAAGAACTTCGTCGTGGTCCAGCCCCCGGTGAGGTGTCCGGCGACCAGAGCCGCCAGGGACACAAAGGCGAAGGTGAGCACCACCGGGGCGTTATACTGCACCCGCAGCCGCATCAGTGATTCAGCACCCGGACGCGGATGACGCCCTCGATGGCCCGCAGCTCGTCGGCCACCTGGTCGCTGATGCGGGTGTTCACGTCCACCATGGTATAGGCGTAGTCCTTCTTGGACTTGTTGGTCATGTTCTCCACGTTGATGTTGTCATCGGACAGGGTGGCCATGATCTTGGTGAGCATGGCGGGCACGTTCTTGTGGATGATGCACACCCGGGCGATGCCGCTCCAGTCCTGGGACACGTTGGGCAGGTTCACGGAGTTGGTGATGTTGCCGTTGACCAGATAGTCGCGCAGCTCCTGGGCGGCCATGGCGGCGCAGTTCTCCTCGCTCTCGGGGGTAGAGGCGCCCAGGTGAGGCAGGGCGATCACGTTCTTGGCGGTGGTGATCTTGTTGTCGGGGAAGTCGGTGACATACTTGGCCACCCGGCCGGAGTTCAGGGCCTCGATCATGTCATCATCGTTGACCAGGCCGCCCCGGGCCAGATTCAGCACCCGCACCTGGCCCTTCATCTTGGAGATGGCCTCGGCGTTGATAAAGTCCTTGGTGTCGTTGTTATAGGGCACGTGGATGGTCACATAGTCGGCGACCTTGTACAGCTCGTTCACGTCCTTCACCACGTGGACGTGGCGGTCCAGGCGCAGGGCGGCGTCCACAGACAGGAAGGGGTCATAGCCATACACGTCCATGCCCAGGTCCAGGGCCACGTTGCACACCAGCGCGCCGATGGCGCCCAGGCCGATGACACCCAGGGTCTTCTTATAGAGCTCGGGGCCCACAAAGGCGGACTTGCCCTTCTCCACCGCGGCGGCCACGTCCACGCCCTCGGTGTTGGCCTGCTCCTGTACCCACTTGGCGCCGCCCATGATATCCCGGGAGGCGATGAGCATGGCGGCGATGACCAGCTCCTTCACGGCGTTGGCGTTGGCGCCGGGGGTGTTGAAGACCACGATGCCGTTCTCGGAGCAGCGGTCAATGGGGATATTGTTGGTGCCGGCGCCGGCGCGGGCGATGGCCCGCAGGGCCTGGGGGAACTCATACTCGTGCATGGCGGCGGAGCGGACCAGGATGCCGTCCTCGTTCTCTACGTCGTTGCCCACCTGAAAGCGGGTCTGGTCCAGATGGGCCAGACCGGCGCTGGAGATCTTATTCAAAGTCTTGATGCGATACATAATAAAAACCCTCTTTATGTTATGGCAGGGCCTGTTCTTTTATAATTCCCGCCCCTGTTGTAAGGGGCGGGAATCCAGGCCGTATTTTTTTAGTTTTCTTAGTTCTCTTTATCGAACTTCTTGATGAAGTCGCACAGCTTCTCCACGCCCTCGATGGGCATGGCGTTATAGATGGAGGCGCGCATGCCGCCCACCTTCCGGTGGCCCTTCAGGTTGACGAACCCGGCCTCGGTGGCCTCGGCCACGAACTTGGCGTCCAGGTCGGCGTCGCCGGTGCGGAAGGTCACGTTCATGCCGGAACGGGAACCCTTCTCGGCGTGGCACTTGAACAGCTTGGAGCTGTCCAGGGTGTCATACAGCATGTTGGCCCGCTGCCACTTGCGCTGCTCCATGGCCTGAGCGCCGCCCTGGGCCTCCACCCAGTCCAGATTCAGGCCCAGCATGTAGATGCACCAGCAGGGCGGGGTGTTATACATGGAGTCCTTGTCGATCATGGTCTTGTAGTTCATCATCAGCGGGGTATAGGGCAGCTCGTGACCGGCCAGGTCCTCCCGGATGATGACCACGGTCAGACCGGCGGGAGCCAGATTCTTCTGGGCCCCGGCGAAGATGATGCCGAACTTAGACACGTCCACAGGCATGGACAGAATGTCAGAGGACATGTCGCACACCAGGGGCACGTCGCCGGTGTCGGGGACATAGCCCCACTCGGTGCCATAGATGGTGTTGTTGGCGCAGTAATAGAAGTAGCTGGCATCCTTGTCCAGCGTCAGCTGGTCCTGGGTGGGAATATAGCTGTGATCCTTGTCCTCAGAGGAGGCGGCCAGGCTGATCTGGCCGTACTTTTTGGCCTCCTTATAAGCCAGATTGGAGAAGTTTCCGGTGACGGCGTAATCCGCCTTACCGGTCTTCCCAATCAGGTTCAGAGGTACCATGGAGAACTGGCCGGAGGCGCCTGTCTGCAAAAACAGGATCTTATAGCCCTCCGGCACATTCATCAGTCGGCGCAGCTTAGCCTGGGTCTCCTCAAAGATCTGGACAAAGGCCTTAGAGCGGTGACTCATCTCCATCACTGACATACCGGTGCCCCGGTAGTTGGTGATCTCAGACCCGGCACGCTCCAGTGCGGACAGAGGGAGCATGGAAGGGCCGGCGGAGAAGTTGTAAACACGCTGGTCGCTCATTTGGGAGAACCCCTTTCAACAATAAAAAATTGCCCCGTGACCCGCAGGTCCGGGGCAATTTCCCATTATAGTGAAGAAAAATGGGGGTGTCAATACTTCCTTGTGCATAGTTTGGCAAAAAATCGCCGTTTTTATGGCCAATCGTGACATTTTCACAAAACAGCGTTTTTTGTCCCCCCGCCGTTACAGCTTCAGCAGGCACACGGCGATGCGGAAATAGACGAACAGGGACACCGCGTCGGCGATGGTGGTGATGAGGGGGCTGGCCATCACCGCCGGGTCCAGCTTCAGGCGGCTGGCCAGGATGGGCAGGCAGCAGCCCAGCAGCTTGGCACAGGTCACGGTGACGATCAGGGTCAGGCTCACCGCCAGGGCCACATAAAAATCGGTGCTGCCCAGCAGACACAGCCGGGCCATATTCACCGCCGCCAGCGTCCCGCCGCACAGCAGGCCCACCTGAAGCTCCTTCCACATCACCCGCAGCCAGTCGCCGCTTTTGATCTCCCCCAGGGACAGGCCCCGGATGACGGTGACGGAGGACTGGCTGCCGCAGTTGCCGCCGGTGTCCATGAGCATGGGGATAAAGGCCGTGAGCACAACTTGCGCGGCCAGAGCGTTTTCAAAGTGGGTGATAATGGCCCCGGTAAAGGTGGCCGACAGCATCAGCAGCAGCAGCCAGAAGATGCGGCTGCGATAGAGATCCCACACCCGGGTGCGGAGATAGGGCCGCTCAGAGGGGGCCATGGCCGCCATGCGCTCCATGTCCTCGGTGGCCTCGGCCTGCATCACGTCCATGGCGTCGTCCGCCGTCACCGTGCCCACCAGGCGGTCCTTCTCGTCCACCACGGGCAGCTCCACCTGGTCCAGGCGGTCCATGGCCTCCACGGCCCGCTCCTGGTCATCCTCCGGGTGCAGCCGGGCGGCGGGCTGGACCATAAACTGGTCCAGCCGCTGGCCCGTGGGGGCCATGATCAGATCCCGCACCGTCACCAGGCCCAGCAGATGGAACTGCCCGTCCACCACATAGCAGTTGGCCATAAAGTCACGGGGCACCCCCACCTGGCGCAGCCGGGCCAGGGCCTCCCCCGCCCGCATCATGGGGGACAGAACCAGGGGCTCGCGGGACATGATCTCCTCCACCCGCTGGGTGCGGATGGCGTTGGTATTCATGCGATTCATCATCATATTCAGTTCCTCCTTGTCATTTGTCGGCAAATGCCGCCTGTTGACAGGAGGTTCCGGCTTTTCCTCAGCCGTCGGGCTGCGCCATCCAACGGGAACGGCGCAGGTATCCTATGTGATCTAATGGATCGAACTGACGGTCTGGTCTGCCGGGACCTCTACTGCCGCTGTCCATGGATGGTTCACCTCTCTTTTTGGTTTCGGTTCTGAGCGCCGGTTTGATTCCGGTCCGGTAGAAATTTGAGCACGAAAAAGTGCGCGTGCCCCTTGCGGCGGCACGCGCACTGAAACATCAGCTTTTGAAAACACGCTTCTCTGCCACCGTTCGAGCTTTAGCATCACAGGGCGGTGAAGTCGCGTTAGATTCTGCCTTGTTTTCGACAGGACCTGTTCAAACCAGCGTGGAATGTCTCCATTCCTTTGCGGCAGCGACCCATATCCCTGTGGTAGCCTTACCTACCGGATCATCGTGTGTATTTTACCCGAAAGCCGGGGCTGTGTCAAGCCTTTTCTTCCGGCTTTTCCTCAGCTTTAGGCTCCTCAGTCTTGGCCTCCTCGGCTTTGACCTCCTCAGCCTTGGGGGCCTCGGCGCTCTCCTCGGACTTAGGCTCGTCGGCCTTGGCCTCGGCAGGGGCCTGGCCGTTCTTCTGGGCCTCCATGGCCTCCCGCTCCCGGCACAGCTCTTCGTAGAGCTGCATGGTGTTCCACTGCAGGTTGTTCATGGTCAGCACAGCCTTCATGGGGATGGGGGGCAGCTTGGCCAGGCGGATGACCTCCAGCACCTGGGCCAGCAGCACCTGGTTCAGGCCGCAGAAGACCAGCATCCGCTCGGGCACGGGCTTGACGTCAGAGGCGTCCTCCAGAGGCTCGCCCTTGCCGTCGGCCAGCTCGGCCAGGGTCAGGTGATACTTGTCCGGGGTGACGGGACGCATCCGCAGACGGAGCATGGCAAAGATCTGCCGCAGCTTGGAGTACTCCGGGCCGGAGCACTCGTACATCAGAATGGTTCCAGACTTAAACTTCATGTTCTTCATGTTTGATTCCCTTTCTTGGGGGCGCCGGCCCCGCTTGCTTTGTTTGTCAGACCTAGGCCAGAGCCTGGTCGATGTCGGCGATGAGGTCGGCGGCGTCCTCGATGCCGCAGGACATGCGCACCAGGTCGGGGGTGATCCCGGCGGCGGCCAACTCCGCGTCGTTCATCTGCCGGTGGGTGGCAGAGGCGGGGTGCAGGCAGCAGGTGCGGGCGTCGGCCACGTGGGTCTCGATGGCGGCCAGGCGCAGGTGCTTCATAAACTCCTCCGCCGCCTTGCGTCCGCCCTTCACGCCGAAGGAGACCACGCCGCAGGTGCCATTGGGCATATACTTCTGGGCGATGTCGTAATACTTGTCCCCCTCCAGACCGGGATAGGTGACCCAGGCCACCTTGGGGCTGTTCTTCAGATACTTGGCCACCGCCAGGGCGTTTTCACAGTGGCGGGCCATGCGCACGTGCAGGCTCTCCAGCCCCAGGTTCAGCAGGAAGGCGTTCTGGGGGGCCTGGATGGACCCGAAGTCCCGCATGAGCTGGGCCGTGGCCTTGGTGATGAAAGCCCCGCCCTGGCCGAACTTTTCGGCATAGGTGATGCCGTGATAGCTCTCGTCGGGGGTACACAGACCGGGGAACTTGTCCGCGTGGGCCATCCAGTCAAACTTGCCGCTGTCCACGATGCAGCCGCCCACGGCAGCGCCGTGGCCGTCCATATACTTGGTGGTGGAGTGGGTGACGATGTCGCAGCCCCACTCAAAGGGGCGGCAGTTCACGGGGGTGGCGAACGTGTTGTCCATGATCAGGGGCACGCCGTGGGCGTGGGCCGCCTTGGCAAAGCGCTCGATGTCCAGCACGGTGAGGGCGGGGTTGGCGATGGTCTCGCCGAACACGGCCTTGGTGTTGGGCCGGAAGGCGGCCTCCAGCTCCTCGTCGGAGCAGTCAGGCTCTACAAAGGTAAACTCGATGCCCATCTTCTTCATGGTCACAGCGAACAGGTTATAGGTGCCGCCATAGATGGTGGAAGAGGCCACCACGTGGTCGCCGCAGTTGGCGATGTTGAACACGGCATAGAAGTTGGCCGCCTGGCCGGAGGAGGTGAGCATGGCGGCGGTGCCGCCCTCCATGTCGCAGATCTTGGCCGCCACCATGTCGTTGGTGGGGTTCTGGAGCCGGGTATAGAAATAGCCGCTGGCCTCCAGGTCGAACAGCTTGCCCATGTCCTCGCTGGTGGCATACTTGAATGTGGTGGACTGGATAATGGGGATCTGGCGGGGCTCGCCGTTGCCCGGCGTATAGCCGCCCTGTACGCACTTGGTATTGATAGCGTAATCGCTCATGTCGCTTCCTTCTTTCTTATATGAATGCGGCCCGTGTGCCGCGGGTAAAGACACAATCATCCATAAGAGTACCGTCTCTCGGGGACTTTGTCAAGAAAAGAGCCGTCTTTTTCCATCCGGCTGCCCCTCTTTTTGTGCCCTTTCGGGGCCGGGTCACGGCTGGGCCATGACCTCGTCCGCCGTCAGGCGCTGGTGGCTGCGGTATTCGTCGGTGTGGCCGCTGCAAAAGATCTCCACCGACTCCACCCCCGGCAGCTGGCTGAGGGTGAGCACCACGCAGTAGTCGGCCAGGGTGAGGGACAATCCGGTGAGGGTGCTGTAGGGTTCGGTGAACCACACCCACAGGCAGCCCGAGTCCTCCGCGTCCCAGGCCCAGCCCTCTAACGCGGTGTTCTTGGGGAAGGGGGAGATCAAACCGTCCCGGTCCGGCCCGGCCAGCAGGGTGTTCAGCAGCTCCTCCGGCCCCGGCTGGTCCTGTCCGGCATAGGGCTGGCTCTGCAGCACCTGGCCGTGCTCCCGGACCTGGGTGACGAAATAGAGTCGAAGGCCGTCCGTCTCCTCTGCACTGCCGCAGGCGGCGCAGGGCAGCAGCAGGGCCAGGGCCAGCAGCAGGGCAAATACGCGTCTCATGGCTGCCCCCCCTTCTCCCCTTCCCCGTCCGGCGTTTCCGGCTCCCCCCGGTCCAGGGGGAAGCCCACGGTGAACACGCTGCCCCCGCCGTGGCGGGCCCGGGCGGTGACCCAGCCCCCGTGGCGGCGCACCGTGTCCCGTACGATGGACAGTCCCAGGCCCGTGCCCCCGGCGGCCCGGGAGCGGGCCTTGTCCACCCGATAGAACCGGTTGAACACCTTGGGCAGGTCCTCCTCCGGGATGCCGATGCCCGTGTCCGATACCTCGATGAGCACCTGTTCCCCGTCCCGGGTGACGCTGGCGGACACAGAACCCTGGGGATAATTATACTTTACGGCATTTTCCAGCAGATTATAACAGATCTGATACAGGTCATCCTGGGTGCAGCGGATATTGCACTCGGGCTTTACGCTGGTGCGGATGGTCACCCCTGCCGCGTCGGCCACGGGCAGTAGCATGTTCACCGCCCGCTCCAGCACCGCCCCGGTGTCCACCCGGTCTGTCTTGCCCGCAGGCAGGCTGTCCAGGCGGGTGAGGGCCAGCAGATGCTCGGTGATGCGGGTGAGGCGCTCGGCCTCGTCCCCGATGTCCTTGACAAAATCGTGCAGCGTCTCCTGGTCCATCTGCTGGTTCTGCAAAATGGAGTCGGCCAGCAGGCGGATGGACGCCAGGGGGGTCTTCAGCTCGTGGCTGGCGTCAGAGACAAAGCGGCGGCGGACCTCTTCCGTGGTCTGGAGCCGGTCGGTCAGGCGGTTGAACTCCTGGGCCAGCTGGGCCATCTCGTCCCGCCCGGCGGGCTGGAGCCGGTGGCCATACTCCCCCTCCCCCACCACGCGGAAGGCGTGGAGCAGGGCAGCGATGCGGGCGGTGAGCATCTTGGAGAAAAACAGGCTGACCACCAGGGCAGAGACCACGATGACCGCCGAGATGTTGGCCAGATTCTGCTGGAGACTTTGCAGCAGGTTCCCCTGCTCCCGGTCCGTCTCCAGCACATACACCGCCCCGGTGGTCATGCCCCGGCTGACGATGGGCACGGCGGCGGTGGAGGTGAACACCCCGTCGGCATAGTGGGAATAGAACACGTCCTTCCCCTCCAGGGCCGCCGCCACCTCCTGATAGAGGGCATAGCGATACTGGGGTTCCTCCGACTCCTCCTTCCCGCTGCGGTCCCAGTTGTCGGTGGCGCTGTCATACAGCACAAGGCCCGCCGGATCGGTGACCAGGATGCGGCTCAGGCCCATGTCGTCCAGCAGATTCATCACCCGCACCACCTGGTCAGAGGTCAAGGTCTCCAGCTCCATCAGGGCCGAGGCGATCACCGCGCTCTGGCTCTTCAGCGAGTCCCGTTTCGAGGTGAACAGCAGCTCCTGGGAGGCCAGCACCGGATAGGTATTCAGCAGAGCCAGCACCAGGGTGATGACCACCAGATAGCTCAGGGCATATTTCACCTGGAGAGAGGCAAAAAAGGGCACCCCCTCCCGGGTCTTTTTCTTCTTGTCGCTGTCCACGGGGGTCCCCCTTCTCTTAACTGTTCTTCTGGCTGCTTAAATAATAGCCCACGCCCCACTTGGTGCGGATGTATTCGGGGTTGGCGGGGTCCAGCTCCAGCTTCTCCCGCAGGCGGCGGATGTGGACGTCCACCGTGCGGTAGTCCCCCACATACTCATAGCCCCACACCACGTTCAGCAGGTTCTCCCGGCTGTACACCCGGCCCGGGTTGCGCATGAGCAGCTCCATCAGGTCGAACTCTTTGGCCGTCAGCTCCACCTGGGCTCCGTCCTTCCAGGCCGAGCGCTCCGCCGGGTCCAGACGGATGTGGCCCACGGTCAGGTCCCCCGCCTCCTGCTGCTTGGCCGCGGCGGCGGCGGTGCGGCGGAGCAGGGCCCGCACCCGGGCCTTCAGCTCCAGGATGTTGAAGGGCTTGGTCACATAGTCGTCCGCCCCGCAGGCAAAGCCCATCAGCTTGTCCGAGTCCTCGCTCTTGGCAGTGAGCATGATGATGGGCACGTCGGAGAACTCCCGGATGCGCATACAGGCCTGAAGCCCGTCGATCTTGGGCATCATCAGGTCCAGGATGATAAGGTCAAAGCTGCCCTCCCGGGCCAGTTCCACCGCCTGCTCCCCGTCGGAGCCGGTCTCCACCTGATAGCCCTCCTGCTGCAAGTTAAAGCGGATGCCCTTTACCAGCACCGCCTCGTCGTCCACCACTAATATCTTGGCCATGTTATCCTCCTCTTGTTTCAACGGCGCGCATTCAACCCACCGGCCCCGCCGCGGCATAGTCCCGCAGCCCGGCCAGCAGCTTTTCCCCGATGCCGGAGACCTGAACGAGCTCGTCCACCGACTGGAAGGGGCCGTGCTCCTCCCGCCAGGCCACAATGGCCTGGGCCCGCTTCTCCCCGATTCCGGGCAGACGCTGCAAGTCCTCCACCGGGGCGGAGTTGATGTCGATGACCTCCCCCTCCAACAGGCTCTCAGGCTTGCTCTCCTCATTGTTGGAAGCGGCGGGAGCCGAGCTTACCTCCGGCGCGGACTGGCTCACGGTGACGGTGTAGGGCTGGGCGGCGCTCTGCCGGGCATAGAACCAGCCCCCGGTGAACAGCAGAAAGGCCGCCGTCAGTCCCAGGGCCGCCTTTTCATACCTGGATATCCCAGCCATTTTTCTTCCTCCCGCTCTTGCAGACTGTGCCGCCCTTTGGTATAATGGGGATATATCATCGACAATTTTCCCGGCTCTTCCCCAAGAAGTCGTTTGTCTCCCTCCGGCGGAGCTTTGCCGAAGGACAGCTTTCGGGGTTTCCCGTGTCCACTTTAGTATAACATAACTACGGAGATTTTCCTATGAAAAAATATCGCATTCCCGCCCTGCTTTTGTCCCTGGTTTTGATGCTGAATCTGCTGGTCCTGCCCGCCGCCGCCATCGAGGAGCCGGAGCTTCAGTGTACCCACGCCATCCTGGTGGACGCCAACTATGGCGAGGTGCTCTATGACAAAAAGGCCGACGAAAAGGCCTATCCCGCCTCCATCACCAAAGTGATGACCGCCCTGCTGGTGCTGGAGGCCATCGACAGCGGCAAGCTGACGAAAGACCAGCAGATCACCGCCGGGCCCACCACCCTCCAGGACATGTCGGGCAACTATTCCACCGCCAATCTGGAGCCGGGGGATGTACTCACCGTGGAGCAGCTGCTGTATTGCCTGCTCCTCCCCTCCGCCAACGAGGCTGGCAACATCCTGGCCGTGGCGGTGGACGGATCTATCGAGGCCTTTGTGGAGCACATGAACACCCGGGCCAAGGAGCTGGGCTGCAAGGGCACCCACTTTGTCAACCCCCACGGGCTCCACGACCCGGACCACTATACCACCGCCTATGACATCTCCCTGTACATGACCGAGGCCCTCAAGCACGAGCTGTTCCGCACCATCATCCACACCGCCACCTATGTCCTGCCCGCCACCGCCCACATGGGGGAGCAGACCTTTTATAACACCAACGCCCTGATCTCCAACTTCCACTACTCCGGCTATGTGTACGACAAGTGCATCGGCGGCAAGACGGGCACCACCGACGAGGCCGGGCGCTGCCTGGTGGCGGCGGCGGAGTCGGGGGACACCCTGCTCATCTCCGTCATCCTGGGCTCCGGCGTGGTGGACCCCAACGGGGCCAAGCGCCAGGGCCAGTTCACTGAGAGCACCAAGCTGCTGAAGTGGGGCTTTGACAACTTCCGCCGTGTCACCATCAGCCAGGGCAACGACCCGGTGGACAAAGTAGCCGTCACCCTGTCCCGCCAGGCGGACGAGGTGATGGTAAAGCCCGAGGGCGAGGTGGTGCGCACCCTGCCCAAGGACTTAGACCCCAGCCTGATCGAGACCACCATCCACCTGAATTCCGACACGGTGGAGGCCCCGGTGGAGGAGGGCCAGGTGCTGGGCACCATGACCCTGTCCTATGAGGGGACGGACTACGGCTCCTTGGACCTGGTGGCCGTCACGTCGGTGGAGCGGTCTGAGCTGCTGTATAAAAAGGCCCAGGTGATGGCCTTCTTCCAGAACTTCGGCGTGCGGGTGGCCGCCGTCATCATCCTGATCCTTGTGGTCGCCGTGCTGCTGAAGGTGCTGGTCTTCCGCAAGGAGCGCCGCTATGGCGCCCGGGTCATGTCCCGGGGCCGCCGGAACTATCGGGGTGGACGGCGCTGAAATCCAAAACTAAAAAAGGGGCCTTTTGGCCCCTTTTTTATCCCTTCATCTGTCCGTCAGGACAGCTCCTCTGTCTGCGTGGCAGAGACATTTACGGCCAAACCGTTCACCTCCACCCCCTTGCCCACAGGGATCATGATGTACTTTTTCCCGTCGATCATGCAGGTCTCCACCAGATAGCTGAACTCCGGGTCCACGGACACGGTGATCTGCTCCGTCTTCACCTGGAACTTGCCCGGGTCGATGAGGTTTTCCGGGTTGAGCACGGCGTTCTCGCCGAACTCCTCTCCGCACTTCTCCTGGAAGGCGGCGATGCGCTCCCGCTCCACCCCCTGGTCGGCCAGGATCATGCCCACGTCGGCGGGGGTCAGGGTGGGCGGCTCCGGGTCCTTGCGCTCCTTGTGTTCCTGGAGCTGGTCGTGGATGCGCTCGTGGATGGCCTGGAGCACCTCCATGCTGCACTGGTCCTCCAGCCCCTCACACAGGGCGGTCTCAAAGGCCATCTTCTGCTCCCCGGCGGACATGGGCGCTTCGGTGTGGAACACCGCGTCGATGAACTCCTGGTGCAGCTGGTCGGGGCGGCGTGTATAATACAGGGCGTTATAGATGTTGGCCGCCCGGTCGTCAAAGGCGGGGAAGAGGAAGCCCAGCTCCGGGGGACAGACGATCTGCCCCGCCGCCAGGTTGTGGAACTCGTTCTCCTGGGGGAAGTAGCCCAGCTCCGCCTTGCCCTCCTTCACCGGATAGACGCCGCAGACAAAGTAAGAGAAGGTCTGGTCCGAGGCGTCCGGCTGAAGCTCGTCATCACCGCCCCGGTGGGGCACGTCATACCGCTCGTGGCTCATCAGCAGCAGATAGTTGCCCCCCTCCATGTCCAGCTGGTCGATGACCTTCTGATAAAAGGCGGTGCGGACCTCCCGGTCCTTCAGCTCAGAATCCCGCAGGGCGGACAGCAGCTTGTGCTCCTCCCCCTCCATCACCTGCTGGGTGGAGAAGACGATGTCGATGAGGTTTTTCCCCAGCCGCCCGGACAGCACCTTTTTCAGCAGGCCCAAATAGCGCTCCGCCTCCGCCTCGGGCATATAGCCGAAGGACTCGTCCAGGTCAGAGACGATCTCTTTATTCCCGTTGACAAAGCAGCCGTACACCCGGTTGAACCCCGTTCGGTCCAGCCGGAACCGCCGCCGCAGCTCGTTTAACTCTTTTTGATTCATATGTATTGCCTCGCAAACTCAAAGTTTCTCCCGGCGCGCCGGGCGTTTCCCCCTTATTTTAGCGGAAGCGCCGGGAAAAAGCAATCGTTCCGCCGCCCCTGCTTGTTCAGGGGAGGGCCGCCCGCCCCGTTTTCAGACGGCCCTCCCCTGAGGAAACAGACCGTTTTCTCAGCTTTCCCCGCGAAAAGAGAAGAGAAGAAAGAAAGGATCAAACAAACATGGAACTACTAAAAAAGTGGACCCAAATCAGTCTCATCAAGCGCATCCTGGTGGGCATGCTCCTGGGTATCATCCTGGGCGTGGCCCTGCCCCAATTCACCGTCATCGGCATCTTAGGCACCCTGTTCGTAAACGCCCTGAAGGCCCTGGCTCCCATGCTGGTGTTCTTCATCGTCATCCACGCCCTGGCCCAGCGCCAGAAGGGCGGCAGCACAAACATGGGCTCTGTCATCGTGCTCTATCTGGTGGGCACCTTCCTGGCCGCCCTGTGCGCCGTGGTGGCCAGCTTTCTGTTCCCCTCCACCCTGCTGCTGCCTGAGGCGGAAGCGGGCACTGCCGCCCCCGGCGGCATCGGCGAGGTGCTCTCCTCCCTGCTGAGCAACGCCGTGAGCAACCCCATCTCCGCCCTGGCCAACGCCAACTTCATCGGCATCCTGCTGTGGGCTGTGGTCTTCGGTCTGGCCATGAGCCACGCCAGCGAGCCCACCAAAAAGGTCCTGTCCGACCTGGCCGAGTGCCTGTCCACCGCCATCCGCTGGGTCATCAACTGCGCCCCCTTCGGCATCATGGGCCTGGTGTACACCACCGTGTCCACCACCGGCTTCAAGGCCTTCGCCTCCTATGCCCACCTGATCCTGGTGCTGGTGGGCTGCATGTTCTTCATCGCCCTGGTCCTCAACCCCATCATCGTCTTCCTGTGCGTGCGGAAGAACCCCTATCCCCTGGTGCTGCGCTGCCTGCGTGAGAGCGGCGTGATGGCCTTCTTCACCCGCAGCTCCGCCGCCAACATCCCCGTGAACATGGCCCTGTGCGAGAAGCTGCACCTGGACGAGAGCAAATACTCCGTCTCCATCCCCCTGGGCGCCACCATCAACATGGCCGGCGCCGCCATCACCATCTCCGTCCTCACCCTGGCGGCCACCAACACCCTGGGCATCCCCGTGGACTTCCCCACCGCCTTCCTGCTCAGCCTGGTGTCCGCCCTGTCCGCCTGCGGCGCCTCCGGCGTGGCCGGCGGCTCCCTGCTGCTGATCCCCCTGGCCTGCAGCCTGTTCGGCATCCCCAACGACACCGCCATGCAGGTGGTGGGCGTGGGCTTCATCATCGGCGTGATCCAGGACTCCTGCGAGACCGCTCTGAACTCCTCCTCCGACGTGCTGTTCACCGCCGCCGCCGAGTATCGCGCCCGCCGCAAGGCCGGTGTGGACATGCAGTATGACCTGAAGGGCTAAAGCGCTCAGGTTAAAAACTGCCCGACAGCGTTAAGAAAGCGTCAACCGATCTCTTGGATCTTCCACTGATTTCAGCGTTTTGGTGGAATGTTTCCCCGGTATTTCATGGGGAGAGGCCGATTTTTCCGGCCTCTCCCCGTTTTTTTGTCCACTTTTCCACCGCGATTTTCTTAACACCCGGCTTCTTGCCGCTTTGACCGATTGCTTTTTCTTTCGTATAATAAAGAAAAAGCCACTAGTAAACAGGGGGAGTTCTAATTTGCACTTGAATCATCAGCTGGTCGAGAAGACCCGGGAGTCCATGGCCTCGGTGCTGCCCATCACCGCCATCGTCCTGCTGCTGTCCATCACTGTGGCCCCGCTGGACAGCGCCGTTCTGGTGCTGTTCCTCTTCGGCGCAGTGCTGCTGGTGGGCGGGATGGGCCTGTTCACCATGGGAGTGGACATGTCCATGATCCCCATGGGGGAGGTGGTGGGCGTGACCATGAGCCGCAGCAAGTTCTTTCTGCTGCCCGTGGCGGGCTATTTTCTCCTGGGCGTGCTGTCCACCGTGGCCGAGCCGGATCTCCAGGTGCTGGCCGAGCAGGTGCCCGCCATTGACAACCTGGTGCTCATCCTCACCGTGGCGGTGGGCGTGGGCTTTTTCCTGGTGGTGGCCGCCCTGCGCATCCGCCTGGCTATCCCCCTGCGGCGGCTGCTGCTGGTGTTCTATTGCATCGTGTTTTTGCTGGCCGCCCTGGCCCCGGGGGACTTTATCCCCGTGTCCTTCGACTCCGGAGGCGTGACCACCGGGCCCATCACCGTGCCCTTTATCATGGCCCTCGGCCTGGGCATCGCCTCCACCCGCAGCGACGCTAACTCCGCCAGCGACAGCTTCGGACTCATCTCCCTGTGCTCCATCGGCCCAATTCTGGCGGTGCTGTTGCTGGGCATCTGCTATCGGCCCGAGTCGGCGGGGTACTCCATGACCCAGCTGCCCGAGCTTGCCACCACGGCGGACGCCGCCCGGTGCTTCCGGGACGCCTTCCCCAGCTATTTCAAAGAGGTGGCCGCCGCCCTGGCCCCCATCGCCGGGGTCTTCGTCCTGTTCCAGGCCGTCACCCGGCACTTTCAGTACAATCAGCTGCTGCGCATCGGCGCGGGACTGCTGTATACTTACCTGGGGCTGGTGCTGTTCCTGTGCGGGGTGAACGTGGGCTTTATGCCCGCCGGTTCCCTGCTGGGGGCCACCGTGGCCGGGAGCGCCGCCTGTTGGCTGCTGGTGCCCATCGGTATGCTCATCGGCTTTTACATCGTCAAGGCCGAGCCCGCCGTGGCCGTGCTCACCAAGCAGGTGGAGGAGGTGTCCAACGGCTCCATCTCCCAAAAGGCCATGGGCCGCGCCCTGTCCATCGGCGTGTGCCTGTCTGTGGGCCTTGCCATGGTGCGGGTGCTCACGGGGCTGAACATCCTGTGGCTGCTGGTGCCCGGCTATGCCGTCTCGTTGGGCCTTTCCTTCTTCGTGCCCTCCATCTTCACCGGCATCGCCTTCGACTCCGGCGGCGTGGCCAGCGGCCCCATGACGGCCACCTTCCTGCTGCCCTTCGCCATGGGGGCCTGCTCCGCCCTGGGGGGCAACATGATGACCGACGCCTTCGGCATCGTGGCCATGGTGGCCATGACCCCCTTGGTGACCATCCAGACCATGGGGCTTTACAGCCAGATCCGGCACGCCCTGGCCCGCCGCCGTCTGCGCTATCGCGTGGACCGGGTGGAGGACGCCGTGGTCTATTTCGATTAAAGGGGGACGACAGATATGGATCGGATGAAACTTCTCGTCTCCATTGTAGAGCGGGGCCACGGGGTGGCCATGCAGCGGCTCTATGGCAAATATCAGCTTTTTCTACACCTGCAGTGCGCCGGGCGGGGCACCGCCACCTCAGAGATCATGGATATTCTGGGCCTAGGCTCCACGGAGAAGGACGTGGTGCTCACCTTTGCCTCTCAGGCCCCCGCCGCCGCCCTGCTCCACGACCTGGACAACGACCTGCGGGGCGGAGTGGGCACCTCGGGCATCGTATTCTCCCTGCCCTTAAGCGCCCTGAACGGGATGTCCGCCGCCCTCATCGACTTCAAGGCGGAGGAATGGAAACACGGAAACGGAGGAACCACTATGGAACCCACCACGGAAAACACCCTGATCCTGGCGGTCTGCCGCCGGGGGCACACCGACGCCGTGATGGCCACCGCCAAGGCCCACGGGGCACGGGGCGGCACGGTCATCAAGGGCCGTCTGTCCGGGTCAGAGGACTTAGAGCAGGCCTATGGCCTGGACCTGACCCCCGAGCGGGAGGTGGTGGCCATCGTGGTCCCCCGGGACAAGCGCGGCCCCATTATGGACGCGGTGAACGCCGCCCACGGCCTGCGGCAGGAGGCCCAGACCATCCTGTGCGCCCTGCCCATCGACCACATTGTCAGACTGGGCTAAACCCCCAGTGTCTTTTCCCCCTCCACCCCCGGCCCCCGCTGTCCTGACCAGACGGCGGGGGCCGGGGACTTTTTTGCCCTGACCGCCCTAGACCAGGCTCACCTCCACAGCCCCCGCCCGGGCCAGGACGTGGAGGGTGTCCCCCTTTTTCATCCGGCCGGACAGGAGCAGGTCGGCGGCGGGGTCCTCCACCAGGCGGGCCACCGCACGGCGGAGGGGGCGGGCCCCATACTCCCGGCTGCCGCCCTCCCGGGCCAGAAGGGCCAGGGCTCCCTCCTCCACGTCCAGCTTCACCCCCTGCCCGGCCAGGCGCTTGCCCGTCTCGTCCAGCAGGCGGCGGGCGATGCGGCACAGGTCGCCCTGCTCCAGGGGGTGGAACACTAAGGCGGCGTCCAGGCGGTTGAAAAACTCCGGGGCAAAGGTCCGCCGGGCGTCGGCGATGACCTCCCGCTCCAGCTGCTCCCGCTCCGCTGCCGGGCCGCTAGCAAAGCCCAGCCGCTGGCTTCTGCCAAACCGCCTGGCCCCCAGGTTGCTGGTCATCACCAAAACGGTGTTGCGAAAGTCGGTGCGGCGGCCCATTCCATCGGTGAGCACCCCCTCCTCCATCACCTGGAGGAGGACGGACCACACATCCCGGTGGGCCTTCTCCAGCTCGTCCAGCAGCACCACGGACCAGGGGTTCCGGCGCACCCGTTCTGTCAGCTGGCCCCCCTCCTCGTGGCCCACATAGCCGGGAGGGGAACCCACCAGGCGGGAGACGGTGTGGGCCTCCATATACTCGGACATGTCAAAGCGCAGCAGGGCCTCCTCCCGGCCAAACAGGGCCCCGGCCAGACTGCGGCACAGCTGGGTCTTGCCCACGCCGCTGGGTCCCAGCAGCAGAAAGCAGCCCACCGGGCGGCGGGGGTCCCCCAAGCCAAGACGGCTGCGGCGGATGGCCCGGGCCACCATCTCCACCGCCCGGTCCTGGCCGATGATTGTCCGGCGCAGGCTGTCCTCCAGTCCGGCCAGGGCCTCTCTATCCGCCTGGTCGGGGGCGGACACGGGCACCCCCGTCCACTGCTCCAGCACCGCCCGGATGTCCCCCTCCCCCACCTTTCGGGCCTGCTGGCCCGCCAGAAAGCGGCGGCGGCCCTCCTCCAGCTGGCGGCGGAAGTCCCCCTCCGCGTCCCGCAGCATGGCCGCCTTTTCAAAGTTCTGCTCCCGGATGGCCAGGGCCATCTGCCGCCCGGCCTGGGCCGCCCGCTCCTCCAGGGCCTTCAGCTCCGGGGGCAGGGTCCGGCCCGAAAGCCTGGCCCGGGCGCAGCCCTCGTCCAGCAGGTCGATGGCCTTGTCGGGCAGAAAGCGCCCCGGCAGATAGCGGATGGACAGGTCCACCGCCGCCGCCAGGGCCCCGTCGGAGATGGTCAGATGGTGGTGGCTCTCATACCGGCTGCGCAGGCCGCGCAAAATGGCCAGAGCGCCGTCCCGGTCCGGCTCGGCCACGGTGACGGGCTGAAAGCGCCGCTCCAGGGCCGCGTCCTTTTCAATGTGCCGCCGGTATTCGTCCAGGGTGGTGGCCCCGATGACCCGCAGCTCCCCCCGGGCCAGGGCGGGCTTTAGGATGTTGGCCGCGTCGATGGCCCCCTCGGCGCTGCCCGCCCCCACGATGGTGTGCAGCTCGTCGATGAACAGGATGACGTTTCCCGCCCGGCGCACCTCCGCCAGGACGTGGCGGAGCTTCTCCTCAAACTCCCCCCGGTATTTGGTCCCCGCCACCATGGCCGCCAGGTCCAATGCGCACACCCGCCGCCCCAACAGGTGGGCGGGCACCGTCCCGTCGGCGATGGCCAGGGCCAGCCCCTCCGCCACGGCGGTCTTACCCACCCCCGGCTCCCCCAGCAGCACCGGGTTGTTCTTGCTCCGCCGGGACAATATCTGAATGACCCGCTCCAGCTCCGCCTCCCGGCCGATCACCGGGTCCAGCTGTCCCTGGGCGGCCATGGCCGTCAGGTCCCGGGAGCACTGGTCCAGCTGCCGGGTGTCCCCCGGACGGGTCTCTGGCTCCCGGGGGCGGAACCTGGGGGCTGCCTCCTCGCCCCCCAGTGAGGCCGTCACCCGGCGGTACAGAGCTGGGATATCCACCCCGCAGCCGTCCAGCACCCGAAAGGCCCCGCTGTCCGTCTCCCCCAGCAGGCCCAGCAGCAGGTGCTCGGCGCTCACCGCCCGCTGGCCCAGGCGGCGGCTCTCCTCCGCCGCCCCCCGGATGGCCTGGCAGCAGTGGGGGGTCAGCCCCTGGCGGGGACACTGGGCGGGCACACCCACCCCCACCCGCTGGACCACCCCCGCCCGCAGGGTCTTCCGGTCCGCCCCCGCCCGGCGCAGGGCCTGGGCCGCCGGGCTGTATTCCAGACTGGCCAGCCCCAGCAGCAGATGCTCGCTGCCCACATAGCTGTGGCCCAGCCGGGCCGCGTTCTCCTGGGCCGAACGGATGGCCCCCAGGGCCGTGGACGTAAAACGACTGTCCGTCATACAACATCACCTCGTCGTAACCTCTGATTTCATCATGCCCTCTTTTCAAAAATTTAATATTTTTGCCATTGCAATTTCTTTGAGATATGGTAGAATACATTTAGATTCTTAGGGAGGTGTATTTCCAATGGCTTATGTTATCAGCGATGCCTGCATCAGCTGCGGTTCCTGCGCGGATGCCTGCCCCGTGGGCGCCATTTCTCAGGGTGACGATCACTATGTGATCAACGCCGACGCTTGTCTGGACTGCGGTTCCTGCGCGGATACCTGCCCCATGAGCGCCATTTCTCAGGGCTAATTACTTAAAAACAGCGCCCGGTATGCAGGGCGCTGTTTTTTATATCCGTTAATATAATATTAAATATTAGATTTCATCATTTTTGATATTGATTTTTCTCAAAGAAACGGTTATACTATGGTCACAATAAAAGCTGACATCATATCCGGCATGTTGAAAGGAGCGTTTTTTATGCGCAGCAACGCCGTTTCTCTCCCCTCTTCCTCCATTCAGAACCTCCCAGACTTCACCCTCCCCTCCCGACCCCGCCGCAAAAAGGAGGTCCGGGACCCCTATGACGGGCTGCGGCCCTGGTCGGCCATCACCCACGGGGTGGGAGCTGTTCTCTCCGCCGTGGGCACTGTGGCCCTGCTGCTGCGGTCCGCCGCTCTGGGCAATGCCCTGGGCTTTTGGGTCTTCCTCATCTATGGCCTGTCCATGACGGGGCTGTACACCGCCAGCACGCTCTATCACTGCGTGAACACCTCTGTGGCCGGGCGCATCGCCCTGCGGAAGTATGACCACTGCTCCATCTATCTGCTCATCGCCGGCAGCTATACCCCCGTGTGTCTGCTGGGCCTGAGAGACAGCGGCGGAGCCATCCTGCTGGCGGTTGTGTGGGCGGTGGGTCTGCTGGGCATGATCCTGACCATCGCCAAGCTGTCCATCCCCCGGTGGCTCACCAGCGCCATCTATCTGTTCATGGGCTGGCTGGCCATCTTCGCCATCATCCCCCTGCACCGGTCCCTGCCCGCCGCCGGTTTTGCCTGGCTGCTGGCCGGGGGACTTCTGTACACCGTGGGCGGCGTGCTCTATGCCGTCAAGTGGCCCGGTCGGAACAACCCCCGCTTCGGCTGCCACGAAATTTTCCACCTGTTCATCCTGCTGGGCAGCATCGCCCATTTTGTGATGATGTACACGGTGATTGCCTTTCTGTAATGCTATAACGGCATAAAAACAGCGCTCTGAAAAAAATCAGAGCGCTGTTTTCTTATGTCAAATTTCCGTCAGCTTCTTCAGCGGCTCCACCTCGCGGCGGAACACCCGACGGAGGAACAGGGCGCTGAGGGTAACAGCAAACAGCTCCGCGATGGGATAGGCCCACCACACCGCGTCCAGCCCCCGGACCCTGGAGAGGACAAAGGCCACCGGCAGCAGCACCACCAGCTGACGGATGACAGATACCGCCAGACTGAGCACCCCGTGGCCCAGGGCCTGGAACACAGAGGAGCAGACCACGCTGAACCCGGCCAACAGGAAGCTGATGGAGATGATACGCAGGGCGGGGACACCGATGGTCAGCATGTCGCTGCCCGAGTCCTCCGCCATGAACATCCCCAGAAAGACATCGGGGATCAGCTGGAAGGCCAGCAGACCCAGCAGCATGATGCCCACGGCATACATCACACTGAGCTTGATGGTCTTCACAATGCGCTCCGGCTTCCGAGCCCCATAGTTATAGGCGATGATGGGCACCATGCCGTTATTCAGGCCGAACACGGGCATGAAGATGAAGGACTGCAGCTTAAAATATACACCGAACACCGCCGTTGCTGTGGCGGTGAAGGCGATGAGGATCTGGTTCATGCCGAACACCATCACCGAGCCGATGGACTGCATGGCGATGGAGGGCACGCCCACGCTGTAAATACCGCCGATGACGGGGGCGCTGGGCCGCAGGTTTTTCAGCTGGAAGTGGACATCGGTGTTTTTCCGCAGGTTAAACATCAGGGCCAGCAGCGCGCCGCAGATCTGGCCGATGACAGTGGCCAGGGCTGCACCCGCCACCTCCATCCGGGGGAAGCCGAACAGGCCAAAGATCAGGATGGGGTCCAGGATGATGTTGATGATGGCCCCGGTGGCCTGGGTGATCATGGTGTAAAAGGTCCGCCCGGTGGCCTGGAGGATGCGCTCCAGGGTGATCTGGGCAAACATGCCAAAGCACATGCCGCAGCAGAT
>URNZ01000032.1 GCA_900549405.1 uncultured Eubacteriales bacterium
TGGCGGAGTATGTCTATCTTCGCCGCCACTACCGGAAGAGGGGATGCCACCATGGAACTTCAGCCGTCGCTGACCGTATCGCAAAAGCTGACGCTTACGCCCGCCATGCGTCAAGCCCTGCGCTGTCTTCAGCTGCCCATCCCGGAGCTGTCTGAGCTGTTGCAGGAGGAGGCCCTGTCCAACCCCCTGCTCAACGCCGAGCCCCCGGAGCACACCGCCGGAGAGACGTCCGCCCCAGAGATCCGGGAGGACAGCATCTGGCGTGTGGGCGGCCAGCGGGACCCGGAGGAGGACCGCACCGACGACGAGCCCCGGGTGGCCCAGGAGCAGACCTTTCAGGAGTACCTCCACAAGCAGCTGGGCCAGAACCGCCTGATCGACAGCCGCCTGCGTGCCCTGTGCGACTATCTGGTGGGCTGCCTGGACAGCCGGGGCTATCTGGACTGCCCCATCCCCCAGCTGGCCCAGGAACTGGGCTGTCCTTTGTCCGATTTAGAGCAGGCCCTGTTCGCCGTGCAGATGCTGGACCCCCCCGGCGTGGGCGCCCGGGACCTGTCCGAGTGCCTGATCCTCCAGCTGGCCCAGGGGCCCTATTTCAACGCCCTCACCGTGGCCATTGCCCGGGACGGTTTAGATTTGCTGGCCGCCCAAGACTATAAGGGTCTGTGCAAAAAGCTGGGGGCCAAGCGCTCGGAGGTGGACCTGGCCTGCCAGGCCATCCGCTCTTTGAATCCAATCCCCTCCCGGGGCTTTTCCAGCGGCGCGCCCCTGTCCCTGTCCATTCCAGACGCCACCATCCGCTGCGAACAGGGGCACGTCATCATCGAGGTGGACCACCACGCCCTGCCCAAGCTGTCCATCAACCAGGACTACGCCGACATGCTCCACAAGAGCGACGACCCGGCAGTGCAGGATTACATCAAGGAGCAGCTGGGCCGGGCCAGGGCCATGATAGGCAATCTCCAGGGCCGCTATGACACCCTCACCCGCCTGCTGGCCGCCCTGACAGCGGCTCAGCCCGACTACTTCCTTCACGGGGGCGACCTAAAGCCCCTGACTATGCAGCAGCTGGCCCAGGGCATGGGGGTCAGCGTGTCCACCGTCAGCCGGACGGTGCAGAACAAGTCCATTCTGTTCAACGGCATGGTGGTCCCCCTGCGCAGCTTCTTCACCGCCCCCGCCCGCACGGACGGCCAGGTGTCCTCCCAGGCGGTGAAGCAGCGCATCCAGCGCTTTATCCAGGCGGAGGACCCCTCCGCGCCCCTGTCCGACGACGCGGTGTGCGCCGCACTCAGCGCCGCGGGCATCAATATCTCCCGGCGGACGGCGGCCAAATACCGCGCCGCCCTAGGCATCCCGCCTGCCTCCGCCAGAAAAGCTAGGAGTTAGGAGTGATGAGTTAGAAGTTAACCTCATCACTCATCTCTCATCACTCCTAACTCTTGAATCGCCAGCCAGGTGTGTAGGGCGGCGCCCAGGGGCAGCACGTCCTCGTTGAAGACCACGGCGGGGTTGTGCATGGGCCGCCCGAACTTTGGGTCCTCCTGGGTCGTGCCCGCCCCCAGCAGCAGATAAGCGCAGGGCAGTTCATAGGTATAGGACGCAAAGTCCTCCGATCCCATGCCCCCCTGGTCCAGGCGGATCACCCGGTCCGCCCCGGCGATGTCCTCCGCCCAATTGGCCGCCTGGTCCATCAGGGCCGGGTCGTTGCGCAGAGGCGGGGCCGAGGCCGGCTCCTCCACCAGGGCGCTGCCCCGAAAGGCCGCCGCCACCGACTCCGCCACCTGGCGGATGCGGTCCATGAGCCGCTGAGACAGCTCCCGGTCAAAGGTGCGGATGGTCCCCTCCAGAACCGCCTGGTCCGGGATGACGTTGGGCAGCTGCCCCGCCTGGAACCGGCCCACAGTGACGACAGCGGGACTTTTGGCCGGGACCTCCCGGCTGACCAGCTCCTGAAGGGCCAGATAGATATGGGCGGCGATGTTGATGGGGTCCACCCCCGTCTCGGGCATGGCACCGTGGCAGCCCTTCCCCGTCACGGTGACGCGGAACAGGGTACACCCGGCCATAAACGTCCCCCGCCCGCACAGCACCATGCCAGAGGGCGTACCAGAGTTTACGTGGAGGGCAATGGCCGCCTGGGGCTTGGGGTTTTCCAGCACCCCGGCCTTTAACATGGCCTTGGCTCCGGTGAAGCCCTCCTCGTCGGGCTGGAACACCAGCTTCACCGTGCCGTTCAGCCGGTCCTGATACTTCCGCAGCAGGGCCGCCGCCCCCAGCAGCATGGCGGCGTGCATGTCGTGACCGCAGGCGTGCATGGCCCCGTTGTCCGCCTGAAAGTCCAGGCCGCTCTGCTCCCGTCCGGCTAAAGCGTCCATATCCGCCCGGAGCAGGACGCACCGGCCCGTGTCCTTTCCGGTGATGGCAGTCACTAAACCGCCGCCCAGGGCCTGGGGCTGATAGCCCAGTTTTTTCAGTTCCCCGGCAATATAAGCCGCCGTGCGGGGCGTGGGGCTGCCCACCTCTGGATCGCGATGGATGGTCCGGCGGTAGGTCAGGATATTCTCCCGCTCCCCTTGCGCGGCAGCCAGAATGTCCTGGGCCGTAAGCGCTTGCTTCATAATTCTGTTCCCCTTTCGTGCATTTGGGATTTGTGAAAGGTATTGTACCACGTTTTGCCCCGTTGGCAACAGGGCGACAGCAAAAATATCAGGAGGTCCTCTTCGTGACGATAGAAGCGCTCTATGCCGCCGTGGGCGGCGACTATCAGGCCACCCTGCGGCGGCTGATGGTCCCGGAGATCGTAGAGACCTTCGCCGTCCGCTATGCCCAGGACGCCACCGTGGACCGGCTCCACCGGGCCTTGGAGGCGGGCGACGCGGAGCTTGCTTTCCGCACCGTCCACTCCCTGCGGGGCCTGGCCCAGAACCTGGGCTTCCCCCGATTATATCAAGCCGCCGCCGTGCTGACGGAGGCCCTGCGGCCCAGGCTGCTGCCGGTGGACCCCGCCCTGATCGCGGCGGTAGACGACGCACACCGTCAGATTCTGAAAGCCATCGCCGCCTATCAAGCCTAATGAAAAAGCCCAGCCTCTCATTCCCTCTCCCGCTTTTGTCCATCGGGGAGGAAAGGTCTGATCTTACATACAAAGGAGACCCCGGAGTGAATATCTTATCTGCCGCGCTCACCACGCTGAGCGCCTCTCCCGCCACGGGGCTGCTTCTGGCCGGGGAGCTGGCCGCTGCCGCCTGGATGGTGGAGCGCTTCGCCCGCCAGACCATAAAAATCCGAAAACAGAATCAAGCCCTGGCCTATGAGCGGACCTTCTCCCGCGCCCTGTCCCGGCTGGATCACGAGGTCTATCTGCTCCTGCGCCGCAGCGACACCTTTCCCCTGTACGTCGCCGGGGACCTGCCCGGACTCACCGGACTGACCCTGGAGGATATGCAGCGGGACATCGCCTGCTTCTTCCAGCTGATGAGCGCCGCCGATGCCAAGACCCTGCGCCGGATGCTGGAGAAGTGGGACCGCAGCGCCCCCCTGCGCATGAGCTTTCACAGCAAGCGGGAGGACCGGTGGCTGGAGCTGTGCGTCATGCCTGCGGAGAACAGCCGCTACACTCTGCTGAATCTGCGGGACGTGTCCGCTCTGCGCCAACAGCGGGAGGAGATGGCCGCCCAGCTGGAGGAGGCCCAGGCGGCCAGCCAGTCTAAGACCGAGTTCCTGTCCCGCATGAGCCACGAGATCCGCACTCCCATCAACGGCATCACCGGCCTGATGGCCCTGACCCGCACCCGCCTGGGCGGGTCCAACCCGGCGGCGGAGGAGTATCTGACCCGGGCGGAGGACCTGTCCCAGCATCTGCTGTCCGTCATCAACGACATTCTGGACCTGTCCCGCATCGAGGCGGGCAAGATCGAGCTGGAGCAGAAGAGCTTTGACCTGTACGCCCTGGGCGACCAGCTGCGCAGCATGTTCCAGAAGACGGTGGAGGCCAAGGGCCTGCGCTTTGACCTGACCTTTAAAAACTTCACCGCCCGCTATGTGGTGGGCGACCAGCTGCGCATCACCCAGGTGCTGGTGAACTTTTTGTCCAACGCGGTGAAATTCACCAGCCAGGGCGAGATCTCCGTCACCTTCCGCCAGATGATGCTCTCTGACGACACGGTCAGCTTTATGGTGGCCGTGAAGGACACCGGCACGGGCATGGACCCCAAGTTCATCAATTCTATTTTCCGTCCCTTCCAGCAGGAGGATGCCTCCATCGCCAAGCGGTTCGGCGGCTCCGGCCTGGGCATGGCCATCACCGACCAGCTGGTGCGGCTGATGGGGGGCGAGATCGTGGTGGACAGTATGCCCGGACGGGGCAGCACCTTCACCGTCTATCTCCACCTGCCCATGGGCGACAGCCCCGCCCCCGTGGCAGCCCGGAAGGAGGAGACCGACGACTTCTCCTTCGAGGGCCGCCGCATCCTCATGGCCGAGGACAACGAGACCAACGCCGAGATCGCCGTGTCCATCCTGGAGGAGGTCCACGGGGCCCACGTGGAGGTGGCCCACAACGGCCAGGAGGCGGTGGATATGTTCTCCGCCCACCCGGCGGGCTATTACGACTTTATCCTCATGGACGTGCAGATGCCCGTGATGGATGGCCGCACCGCCGCCCGGACCATCCGCGCCCTGCCCCGGCCCGACGCCAAGACGGAGCTGATCTTCGCCCTGTCCGCCGATGCCTTCTTAGAGGACGAGCGCCAGTCTGTGGAGGCAGGCATGAACGGTCACTTCTCCAAGCCCGTGAATTATGACAAGCTCCGCCGCTGTGTGGGCACCTTTTTCAAAAGCAGAGAGGATGTTTAAATGCCCAAGCGTTCTAAAAACAGAAAACTGTCCCGCCAGGGAAAAATAGCGGTGCAGGCGGCGGCTCTGGGGCTGTGCGTCCTGGGCGGCTCGCTGATCCTGCCCAAAGTCGGCTATACGTTCCAGCCCGCCTTCGCCTTTTCCAATGTGCTGCGGCAGAACCAGATCATTTTCCCCGACCAGGAGAAGCAGTCCTCCCTGCTGGGCAATGGCGACGGCGCCTCCGACGCCCTCACCGAGGACAAGACCGCCGACGAGGCCCGCCGCCCCGACGCCAACGCCGGGACCCAGGACAGCATCCAGCTGGACGGGACCGCGCCCGACGGCGCGGTGCTGCCCGACGGGGCCATCGCCCCTGACGACGGCGCGTCCACCGGCGGCACCGGCGGCATCGCCTTTCTGCCCGGCGGCAGCGGCGGGGACGGCACCATCGTCATCCCCGGCGGTCAGATCATCCCGCTCCCGGACAAAGACGGAGACGGCACCGGTGGGACCGGCGGCGGCTCTGTCCCCTCCACCCCCGGCGACCCCGGCAGCGTCACCCCCGGCGGGGGCGGCGGCTCCGATGGCGGCGGGGGCGGCGGCGCGGAGGCCCCTGACATGCCTGACACGCCTGTCGTCCCCGGTGACGGTGCGCCTGCCGCCCCGGATACCAACATCGACTATGACGATCTGCCCACCGAGGATTATATCAAGGGCGATATCTTCGACAAGAATACCGGCATCATCGATCCCGACACCGCCAAATACAACTACTCGCTGCTGGTCATCCAGGACGACATGGGTTTTCGTCCCAACCTGGCACATTTTTACAAGGGGCAGGAGATCACCGCCGCCGACTTTTTCCAGACCGCCGTCTTTCAGATCAAAGAGGGACTGGCGACCGGCGGCACCAACCAGGTCTACCGTGTCACCGACTTCGGGCCCAACTTCCGCATCGGCGAGTTTGATCCCGTAGTGTCGGGAGACTCCGTCACCGTCACCTTCTATTACCGCCTGAATCAGGACAGCCCCTGGCAGACGGTAGAGACCACCTTCCCCGTGGAGCAGTGCGAGGTGCAACTGCTGGTGGGCGACTATGACAGCGAGGGGACGCTGACCACCGCGGGCTATGGCAAGCCCGTCCGCCTGTACCCCAGCGGCCGGGAGGGCACCTTCGACCTGTCCCGCTACTTCTACCGGGCCCAGCCCATTCAGTTCTGGGGAGATGCCGCGGCCCCCATCTCCGAGCGCTCCATCGACCGCCTGTGCGTCGGCTGGGCCGCCAGCCAGGAGGATGCCGCCCAGGGCATCACGGTGGGGAATCTGTATGAGACCCGGCCCGACCAGCACGGACTGATCGAGCTCTATCCCGTATTCGAGGACGTACCCGAGGGCTTCACCGCCGAGCTGACCCCCAGGTCAGACTATTATCTGTCCGGCAGCCTGAACAATGACGAATTCTCCTTCAGCACCGATGCGTTCTACCAGGCCATCACCGAAATTCCCGGTGACGACAGCGTGGAGCTGCCCCGGGGCACCCAGGTGTTAAGCGCCATGGGCAGTGTGAACACCATCTCCATCCCCGACACGCTGCTGTACATGAGTTTCTCCGGCCTGGATGACGACAGCTTTCTCACCGTTTACGACGGCTATCAGGCCGACCCGGGCAACGAGAAGTATGCCTCCACCGAGGACGGGCTGATGTATAACAAGGACATGACCCGGCTGCTGGGCATCCCTTCCCGCTTTGACAAGCCCATCACAGTCCCCGCTGAGGTAAGCCAGGTGGTGGTGCCCCTGGCCCACTCTGTCCCATCCCTCATCTTCCTGGCCGACACCCCGCCCGCTGTCAATACTGAACAGGTCTCCCTTTGGAATCGGCTCTACCCGGACTGGAACGACCCGAATTTCTGGACGTTCACCCCCAGCCCGATGGACATTTATTTCCCCAAGTCCGCTGCCGTGTCCTACTTTGCCCTGTTCAGTCAGGCCGCTTCCGACGGCGGCTGCAACCTGTATACCCTGGGTGAGACCGGCACCGAGGATTCCGCTCCGGTGAGTTTTGCGGAAAACAACGGCCTCATCACCTCCAAGGACGGAACGGTCCTCTACTCCATCCGCGCCACGGTCTCCGGCACCTGTGTCCTGCCCGAGGGCATCACGACCATCGCCGACGGAGCTCTGTCCGACGCATGGGACCTGACCACCCTGGTCCTGCCCAGGAGCCTGACCGCCCTGGAGGAGGGCAGCCTGGTCGGCTGGTTCCGAAAGGCCCTGTTTTTGGGGGATACTCCCCCGGTGCTGGAGGGGGAGGTCTTTGACCTGTTCAGCCCGCCGGAGGTGCTGGTGCGCACCGAGGCCGCCGATGCCTATGCCGCAGCCTGGGGGGAGACCCAGTCCTTTACCGCCGCCGACTTCGGCGCCTATGTGCAGGACGGGTGGAGCTTCCTGCTCCTGCCCCAGGGGGACGGCGTGGATGCCACCCTGCTCCACGCGCCCACCGGTCTGACCGAATTCAACGAACACACCCTGGACGGCATTCTGCCCGACGGCGCGGTGCTGACCACCATTGACAAGTATGCCTTTGAGGGCTGCGAGAACATGACGTTGGCCGTCTTCCCCGCAAGCGTCACCGCGGTGAACGACTACGCGTTTTGGGGCTGCACCAGTCTGGAGGGCATCTTCTTTGCCGCCAGGGACAGCATCACCGTGTCTGACTGTGCCTTTTATATCGCGGATCGTCCGCTGAACAAGGGAAATCTGCGCTTTGTGGCCCTCCAGGCCCAATGCGCCTCTTTCTCCAGTTCCTTCTCTGACTACTATACCCCCTACTACTTTCCCCAGGACAGCACGGGCTATCCAGACCCCGGATATTACGGCAACATCAAATGCTATGGTCCGGGCTATCAGCTTGAGGAACAGGGCAGCGGTGCGATTTTGTACAGCGAGCCATCCCTTTGGAAGTATTCCGACCAGGACCCCGACCCCGCCGAGGACGACCTGACCCGGGTGCTGTGCGCCGCCACCACCGGCGTGTCCGGCGACATCGACCTGTCTGGTGTCATCTGGATCAACCAGAGCGCCTTTTATCAGTGCCCCAACGCGTTTACCCTGTCCAACGCCGATCATGTGTGGATCGTTGGGTATGAAGCGTTCCTCGCTTCCGGTCTCACCGGCGAGTTGGTCCTGCCCGACGTGCGGACCATCGGCAGCAGCGCCTTCCAGCGCACCGGCATCACCTCCGCCGACCTGAGCAGCCCCAAGCTGGAGGTCATCGACGACTTCGCCTTCAGCGAATGTACACAGCTGGCCGCTTTGACGCTGGACCTGGACAGCGCCCTGTCCGCCATCGGCTCCAACGCCTTCCAGCTCACCGCCCTCACCTCCTTCACTGTGCCCGCCAACGTGACCATGCTGGGCAACGACGTGGTCAGCGGCTGCCCGCTGAGTTCCATGACGTTCCTGTCCGCCGAAGCGCCCCATCTCAACTTCTATCACTCCAAGCCCATCTATCTGTATCAGAAGCTGGACAGCAATGAGAACGTCCTGGGCCCTGACCCGGACTTTCGGGTGGTGCTGGCCGGGGATGCCGCCGGGCACGAGATGGACTATCTGTTCGCCTGGCGGGATGCCATGTCCCCCTTTGACCAGGACCCCTATGAGACCGACCTGCTGGCCGGCGAGAACAACGCCCGCCAGGTGCTGGGGCTGGAGCGGGTGACGGAGATCACCCCAGACCCCAACGAGGAAGGACTGCCCGAGCTGCCCGCACTGCCGGAAATGCCGGAAATGCCAGAAATTCCGGAAATGCCCGAGTTTCCTGAAGGCTCCGCTGCGGGCGGCCAGGAGGAGCAGCCAGAGGCACCCGCTGCACCGGAGCCCCCCACTGAACCGGAACAGTCCGAAGGACCCGGCGAAGACAGCAAAGCCAATGAGACCGACCAAGACGAGAATACCGACCCGGAACAGCCGGAAAATGACCCGGATGAGGCTGATGCCCCGTCTGAGGAGGAGGGCGAACAGCCATGATAATCGAACAGTCTGAGCATATCATCTGCGAGGTGGGCAAGGCCTTTATGGGCAAGGACGACATCGTCCGAAAGGTGCTGATGACCATCTATGCCGGGGGCCACATCCTGCTGGAGGACTGCCCCGGCGTGGGCAAGACCACCCTGGCCCTGGCCTTTTCCAAGGTGCTGGGTCTGCGCTTCAAGCGTATCCAGTTCACCACCGACACCCTGCCCTCTGACATCACCGGCTTCACCGTGTTCAACCAGCAGACCGGGGAATTTGAGTATCGGGAGGGCGCGGCCAACTGCCAGCTGCTGCTGGCCGACGAGATCAACCGCACCTCCCCCAAGACCCAGTCCGCCCTGCTGGAGGTGATGGAGGAGCGCAGCGTCACCGTGGACGGCCAGACCCACCAGCTGGATGCCCCTTTCCTGTGCATCGCCACCCAGAACCCCGCGGGCGCGGCGGGCACCCAGCCCCTGCCCGACTCTCAGCTGGACCGTTTCATGGTCCGCCTGTCCATCGGCTATCCCTCTCGCGAGGATCAAATTCACATCGTCCAGGCCCAGCGGCTCCAGAACCCCCTGGATGACCTGTCCCCTGTGACCGATGCCACCAGCCTCATCGAGGTGCAGCAGTATCTGGGCACCGTCCATGCCAGTGACAGCGTGCTGGGCTATGCGGTGGACCTGTGCCAGGCTACCCGGGAGCTGCCCCTGGTGGAGCTGGGTGTCAGCCCCCGGGGCGTGGGCGCTCTGGTGCGCATGTCCCGGGCCCACGCCCTGCTGGAGCAGCGGGACTATGTGGTGCCCGAGGACGTGCAGGCCGTATTCAGCGACGTGTGCGCCCACCGTCTGGTGCTGCGGCCCCAGGCCCGGGTGGAGGGCGTGACCAGCCAGGACCTGCTGACCGAGGTGCTGCGCCAGGTCCCGCCCCCCGCCGCCCCGAGGTGGCCCCATGCTTAAACGCCGGGCGCTCTATGCCGCCGTTATTATCATGGCGGCTGGGCTGGCCTTCTGGTCGGGCAGTCCGTTTCTGGCGGCCATGACGGCGCTGCTGGTCCTGCTGCCCCTGCTGCTGTTCTGGCTGCTGCGCCGGGACATGGGCGCGGTGACAATGTCCCTCCAGGTGCCCGCCAGCTGCCCGGTGGGCAAGCCCTGCCCCATCACCGTGTACATCACCTGCCCCCGGCGGCCCTGGGTCATGGGTCTTATCACCCTGCGCATCCGCTGGCACAACGGCATGTTCGACGACGTGGTGGAGCAGGAGCGGCGGCTGTACCTGTCCGACGGCGTCATTCAGTTCCAGGTATCCATCACCTCTGACCTGTGCGGCGCGGCAGAAGTCTCCTGCCTGTCCGCCGTGGGCACCGACATTCTGGGCCTGTGCGCCGGGAGCATCCCCTGTCCCAAGCCCTCCTCTGTCATCGTGGTGCCCACCCCTCTGTCCCTGCGCCTGGTCCCGGCTGAAAACCGCCTGGGCCGCATGGACAACGAGCTGGAGTTCTTCAACCGCCGGGGGCCGGAGTTCTCCGAGATCTTCGATCTGCACCCCTATGCCCCCGGGGACGACGTGCGCTCCATCCACTGGAAGCTGTCTGGCAAGCTGAACGAGCTCATCGTCCGCCAGGGCAGCGAGCCCGCCCACAACTACACCGCCGTCATCTTAGACGCCGGTCTGGCCCAGGACGAGCAGACCGTCCCGCCCCAGCTGGTGGTGGGGGCGGTGCGGCTGGCCGCCGCCGTCAGCAGCCGTCTGGCCCGGGACGGGGTGCCCCACCAAAACGTCTTTTCCGCCCGGGGCGGCCTGTGGTCCCACGACGTGCGCAGCCAGGAGGAGAGCGCCGACACGGTGCTGCAATGGATGTCCTTCACCCTGCCCCAGCAGACGGGCACCGGTGTCCGCCGCTTTTTGGCTGCCAACGCCCAGCGGGAGTTTGCCCGGATCATCTATATCACCGCCGGCCCCCTGGTACCCGAGGTGGACTCCCTGGCCGCCCGGCGAAGCGTCACCGCCCTGTGTGTGTCCAACTGCGACCGGCCGCGGCTGACCCGGCGGGCCGACTGCTATATGATGGAGCTGCCCCTGGCCGCTCTGGAGGACGGCAAGCTGCAGCTGCCCGTGTAACGGCCCGTATCCTATCAGCCTATCAGAAAGGAGGCGCATCCCGCCATGCCGCGGAACCCGTTCCCCGTCCGAAAGACCGTGTACCTGTCGCTGACCTGCCTGTGCTTTCTCCTGGGGCTGTGCCGTGCCCTGCTGGTCCTGGTCCAGCGGGATGGGGCTATGCCCTTTTTGTTCTGTCTCATCGTATCTTCTTTGGCGCTGGGCAGCTGCGCTCTACTGGGGTGGAAGGCCCCCAAACCCGTGCCCAGCTGGACCGTTCCGGCGGTGCTGGCGGCGCTTATCACCCTGCTGCTGAACCAACCGCTGCTCCACGGCGGGGCCGGCTTTGCGAACTACTGCATCAGCTGGTGGAACCTGGCCTATGACGATGCCCTGCCCCGGCTGTCCTTGTCCGCCGACCGGACGGATCTAAACCTGTTTCTGCTGTGGCTGCTGCTGATTCTGGCTGTGCTGGTGTGGCACACCGCCGCCGATGGCGGCGTGGTCCGGGCCGTTGCCGTCACTTTTGTCTGCGCCCTGGTCACCATCGGCCTCAAGCGCTTCGACCCCCTGGCCTTCGCCCTGCTGTGCAGCGGCGTGTCCGGCCTGTGGCTCTATCGCCTGTCTGGCAATGACTGCCGGGCACAGCTGGACTGGCTGGTCCGTTTCACGGCGGTCACCGTGGCCCTGGCCCTGGTCCTGTCCGGCGGGACCCTCCAGTGGATAGATGCCGCCCGGGCCAACACTGTCCAGGCCGTCCACACCCTGCGCTATGGCTCCGACAGTCTGCCCGAAGGCGACCTGCGCCACGCCGAGAAGATGCAGACCGGCACGGACACCGTGCTGACTGTCCGCACCCAGCAGCAGAAGAGCGTCTATCTCCGGGGCTATGTGGGGGGCCGGTATGAGGACGGGGTCTGGAAGCCACTGGCCCGCTCGGCTTACGCCGGGGAGTACACCGGCCTGTTCTCCTGGCTGGAGGGGCAGAACCTGCAGCCCGTCAGCCAATACGGCGCGTTCCTCGCCGCCGGGCAGGAGACCGAACCTGCGGAGAACATCATCTCTGTGGAGAATGTCTCCGCTGACCGCTCCCGGCTCTGTCTGCCCTACTCTCTGCTCTCTCTTACCGATCAGTCCCTCACCGGCCAGAAAGACGGCGCGATACGCGCTCCCGGCATTCTGGGGCTGCGCTCTTACCGGTTCTCCGAACGCTCCGGCTCCCTGCCCGGGGAGCTGCTCCAGCAGCCCGACTGGCTTACCAGGCCCCAGACCCAGGCCGAGCAGGACTATCTCCAGACGGAGTCGGTCTACCGGGCCTTTGTCTATGACACCTATCTGGACGTAGACCCCGGCCTGTCCGACCTGATCGCCCAGGTATTTGACCCCAATGGGGACGCCCCGGAGGGGCTGTACGCCGCCACCCAGCGCATCCGCACCGCCCTGAAGAACCAGACCGTCTATCACGCCCACCCCGCCTCCGTGCCCGAGAACGCGGAGCCCATCCGGTGGTTCCTCACCCAGGGGGAGGGCAACAGCGCCCTGTTCTCCGCCACCGCCGTGCTGGCCTATCGCAGCTTTGGCATCCCCGCCCGGTACGCCGAGGGCTATCTGCTGCCCCAGTCCCGCACCGCAGCAGGGGAACTGGTCCCCCTGTCCGGGGAGGACGCCCACGCCTGGGTAGAGATCTATCTGGACGGCATGGGCTGGGTGCCCGTGGACGTGACCCCCGGCTTCTATCTGGACGCCTATATGCTCCGCCAGCTGGCCGAGCACCCCCAGCAGGTGCAGCGCACCGTCTCCCTGTCTGACGACGACGCGTCTATCCAGTCCCAGCCCCAGCGGCCCTCCTCCCCGCCCAAGCAGGACACGGAACAGGCCCCCTCTCCCCTGCCCCAGTTGCTGCTGGGCGGCGGGCTGGCCCTGCTCATCCTCGTTCTGGCCCTTCTCTTCCTGCTGGAGGCCCTGTGCTGGCTGGCCCTGCTGCGCCGCCTGCGGGCCTATCAGCGGGTGAAGAGCGCCGCCCGGGGCCTGTGGCTGTGCCAGTGGATCGCCCGGATGCTCCAGATCGTCGACCCGGGCCTGCGCCTGGGCTGGGAGACTCAGGCCGCCGAAGACCGTCTGCGTTCCCGCCTGCCCATCCTGCGCCCGGGGGAGTATGCCCGTGTGGCCGCCCTGATGGAAAAGTGCATCTACAGCCAGCAGCCCCTGCCCGCCTATGAGGTACGCACTATGCTCTATTTCGCGGAAAAACTGTGGACCCGGCCCACGGGTCTCTCTCCCGCCAAGCTGGCCCGCATCCGTCTCACCGCATTGGCGCCGCTGCCAGCGAAAACTTAAACACCCAAAAAGAAATCACGGGGACGGTTCTCTAAGAACCGTCCCCGTGGTTATTTAAACAAAATGCGGATGTAGTCCTGACGGCCGTTGATAATGCGGCCAACAGAAACAACTTCCGTTTCAATGTGGTAAAGGGCGATATAGCTTTCGACCACCAGCATACGCAAGTCAGTTTCATAACCAGTCTTTGCCTGAATAGATACACCCATTTCAGGAAATTGCTTGAGCTGGGCGCAGCCGTCAAGGATGGCCTTTGTGATCCGGTTTGCAGCGGTGGGATTATGAAGCTCACTTTTGATATACCGTTTTATTTCCTGCAAATCGCATAATGCTTCCGGCGTATATCTCAGCTTCATTCGGCCACTCCAAGGGCGCGGTAAGCATCTTCTTCGGATACCCAACCGTCCTTTTCCGCAGATGCCCAGCCTTTTTCCGCTTCATCCAACAGGCGGCGCATGGCTTTCGCCTTCATATATTCCGCGTTTTCAGGCGAGGCCAGAAACGGCAGTCCCTCCATGTTTAGGGACTGCTGAATGAAGATATTGACGGCATCGGTAAAGGAAAGGCCCTGACGGGCGTAGACGTCCTCCACACGCTGCTTGACTTCGGGATTGATCCGCATTTGAAAGGTTGTCGTTTTGGGTGCAGATGTGACATTGATCGTGTTCATAGCATTCACCTCAACTTGAGTATATACCAAAAAGCAAAAATGTCAACACAATGTAATTACAATTATAATCAGGGGGGACGGTTCTCTAATCACAGGAACCGTCCCCCTGGTTATGGCTCAAATTGTCTGAATATCTTCCCAGTTCGCGGGAAGTCCCATTGCATCTGTTACTGCGGTGATATTGATGGTAGTCAGCGCCTTATTTAATATATCTAACTGCTTTTTAAGCGCGCGAACAAAGGTATTGAAGGACGATTTGGAAAGCATGATCTTGAAAATAATGACGATGGCAAATAAATCGTTTTTGCCGCAAACAGGATTATTATCCGTTCCGACTGGAATTCCCATCTTGGTATGGATCGGCATTGTGCGAATGCTGTTGGGCTTCATGCTGCGGCGCAATGCTTTTAAGTTGTAAAGGCGCTCATCATGGGCTCAGGCATTTCTGAAGATCGTCAATACCTGCAAGAAACTGTTCATTTCGTCGGGCTTTAACATAAAGTGACGACCAATGTCATTCTGATCTCTTTGCGATAAATAGGAATAGAATTTGCTGATGGAACCAAGCGTTAAAGCATTCACCAAGACCCACAGCGGCACATAGCCATACTCCAGCATATAGTGAGAGATAATCGGATTATTTTTATCCAGCTGCCGTGCTATTTCATGCTGCAATTTAGAGATCAGATCGGAACCGTCACCAATTTTCTGCGCCGATGTTTTGCGTTCCCACCGTTTTACGCTGGTATCGAAATTAGATACTTTAAGGTAGTTGTCATGACCGTATTTCCCCGAAAAATCGTGAGCTAATACGCTTTTTACATTGTTCTCGATTTCGAGTATGTAACGGATAAAAATATTTCTAAGCTCTCGATCAAATAAATAGAGTGCATGGACTTCCTCAAACCTGGTTCCGGGCAGATAGGCTTCATCCGGCCCAGTATAGCTTCTGTCCAGAAAAAGGCCTTTGTATCCATTGATCAAATTATAGTAATTTTCCATTTCAATGATTCTCTTGGCCCGGCTGCCATTAGAAATCACCATACCTCTTGTGCGTAGCTGACGGAGCTGCTTATTTGTGGTCGAAAAAATCTTGTCCATGCGCTTCCTCCGTATAAAAAAACCCCGGGCCCGTAGGACACCGGAGTAAGATCAACAATATTATACACAGGTGACCCTGTACTTATGTTCTAATTATAGCGGTATAGTGCCCTGAAGTCAATAGTTTTTTGCTTGGTCGTAAAATCAGGGGGACGGTTCTCTAATCAAAAGAACCGTCCCCCTGATTTGTTTTGTTTAGGGCACTTTCACTTCGCGCTCAAAAGATTATGTCCTCTTGTGGCGAACAGGTGTCCCCCCCGCGATATTTCCCCCTGTTACGCTCAGCAGGGTCCGTTCCAGCACGGATATCTCCAGGGGCTTGGACACGTGGGCGTCCATGCCCGCGTCCAGGCAGACCTGGATGTCCTCGGTAAAGGCGTTGGCCGTCATGGCCAGGATGGGGATGGTCTGGCCCAGGGGATTTTCCCCTGCGCGGATGGCCCGGGTGGCCTCCAGGCCGTTCATCACGGGCATCTGCACGTCCATCAAAATGGCGTCGTACTCCCCGGGCTTCACGCTCTGGAAGGCCTCCACCAGCTTCTGGCCGTTGGGATAGATGGTGCAGGCGGCCCCGTGCATGTCCAGGATGGCCTCCAGGATCTCGGCGTTTAGCAGGTTGTCCTCGGCGCACAGGAAGCGCTTGCCCCGCAGGACGGAGCCGCTCTTTTGGGGCAGCGCCATGTCGCTGTCCTTGGCCCCGTCCACCGCCCGGATCAGGTTGGACAGGAAGAAGGGCCGGGCGATCAGGCCGTCCACGCCGCTCTTGGTCAATATCTCGTGGACCTGCTCCGGCTGGGCATAGTCGCAGCAGAACAGCAGCACCGCGTCCCGGGCGCTCTCCCGCAGGGCCTTCACCGTGTCCGCCAGGTGCGCGTCGTGGAGATAGCCGTTGAGCAAGATCACGTCCGCCGGGTGGCGCGCCAGCTGCCGCCGGGCCTCGCCCTCGGTGGCAGCCAGGGTGAAGGGCACGTTTGCCGCCCCCAGGGACGTGCCCACGTTCCGGCACAGCACGTCGTCGTCGGAGACCAGCATCACCTTCCGGTCCCCAAAACTGTTCTCCACCCCGTGGTCGATGGGGAAGGTGAGCACCACGTCAAAGCGGCTGCCCTTGCCGGGCTGGCTCTCGATCTCGATGGTCCCGCCCATCAGGTCCACGATGTTCTTGGTGATGGCCATGCCCAGGCCGGTGCCCTGGACCTTGTTGGTCATGGAGTTCTCCGCCCGGGTGAAGGGCTCGAAGATGTGGGCCACAAACTCCGGCGTCATGCCATAGCCGTTGTCCTCCACCGTGATGCGGAAGGTGGCGTGGCCGGGTTTGTCACAGGGCAGCTCCGTCAGGTCAAAGCGCACGTACCCGCCATAGGGGGTATACTTCACCGCGTTGGACAGCAGGTTCAAAAAGATCTGCCGCAGGCGCACCCCGTCGCCGATGAGATATTCGTGGGCCACCTCGTGGACCCGGATGCGGAAGCTCTGCCCCCGCTCGTTGGTCTGGGAGCGGATGATGCTGTCCACCTGGCCCACCTGCTCGGCCAGACTGATGGAGTCCTGGTTCAGGGCCACCTCGCTGGATTCGATCTTGCTCATGTCCAGCACGTCGTTGACCAGACTGAGCAGATGACGGCTGGACATGAGCACCTTTTCGATGTAGGTGTGCATCTTGTCCGAGGTATCCCCTTCGTGGGCCATCAGGTCGGTGATGCCCACGATGGCGTTCATGGGGGTGCGGATGTCGTGGGACATGTTGGAGAGGAATTCGCTTTTGGCCTTGTTGGCGGACACCAGCTCGGCGTTGAGCCGTTCCAGCTTGGCGTTGTTCTCCTCTGCGATGGCCATCTCTTTCTTCTGCTGGCGGCGCTGCATCCAGAAAATAAAGCCCGCACACACACAGGTCATCAGCACGGCAAAGGTCATGACCACGATCACCGTGGTATTGACCAGCTCCACCGTGTTCATGGCCACGGCGCTGGCGTTGACCAGAAAGACCAGCGTCCACTCGGCATTCTCCATGCGGTACATGGAGTAGAAATATTCCTCCCCGTCCAAAACGGCATTGGAGTATACCATTCCGCTGGCCTCCAGCTCCTCCCGGGCCGCGTCGAAGGACGTCCCGTGGAGATACTCCATCCCCTCCAGCGCATTATAGACGTTATAGCCATGGATCAGCTCGTTGCCCTGGCTGCTGAACAACTTCAGTCCGGGGTGGCCGCCTCTATATAGTTGGACAGCACGTCCACCTTGCTCCACTGGGTGCCCACCACGTCCTCCAGACCGGAATACAGCTGAACGGTGACGTCCTGCATCTGGCTCAGCCGCTCGGCATAGAGTATCCTGTCGTTATACCGGGTGTAAAAGAGGGTGAAGGCGACAACGCTCACCGCGATGATCAGTGCGATCATCCCGATAAACCGCGCCGTCTGTCCGACCAGCTCTTTTTTATTGACTATCTGACCGCGGTCCCGGTCAGCTTTCGTTTTCTCCATTCGCCGCTCCCAACTCAGTTCCATGTAATATCTGCCGGGGAGAAGGTATCAAACCGGCTCAGATAGTCCTGCATCACCGTCAGTCCCACGATGCCGGTGTCCTGCACGCTGCCCTCCTCCTGCACCGCTTTGCTGGCGCCGCAGATGACCACGGTATAGGTCTTGTCGTCCTCCAGGGCAACGCCGTCTGGCATGATGAGGTCATAGGGGAACAGGTGCTCCCCGTCGCCAAACTTGTCATAGCCGGTCTCCGCCAGCTCCTTGACGCGCGTGCCGGTGAGGGTGACGGTCTGGATGGTGCCCGTCCAGCCGGTGGGCAGCATGGCGGTCAGCTCCTGGTCGGTGATGGGCATGGCATACAGCGGGCACTGCACGCCCTTGGTGTTCATGGCCACGTCCTCGTCCGTCTGATACCACTTGTTGGTGGACACCAGGGCCACATCCGCGCCGCTGGCCTTGGTAAACTGGATGCCCACCAGCTTTGCGCAGTCCTCCACGCTCAGCTCCTCCGTCACAGTGGTATAGACCCGGTCAGAGTTGTCCCGAAGCAGATATTGGTTGTCATCCAGCGTCTTCAGCACTGCGTTGATGTCGCACTCGCCCTTCATAAAGGAGAACATCTTCTCCCCCACAGGGACCACCACATTCTCCCAGCCGGTGTAGATATAGGGGGCGACATAGCCCTCGTTCAGCGCCTGCTCAATGGGCTTATAAACGCTCTCCTCGGGAATGACAAAGTCCTTCAGGGGCACCAGCACGTCAGCGCCCATATTCACGCTCAGTGCGCGCATTCCGTCTACGGTGCAGATGACCTCCATCACATGGAGGGCGTCCTCCAGCTTCTGCTCATTGCCCGGGTCGGCCAGGTGCTTGTTCAGCCCCACAAACTTGGTCACATTGGCCACATAAGTATTCTCTGTGCCGTCCTCAGACAGATAGGGCATAAAGCCGAACTCGTCGCTGGATTCCTCCGGCGAAACAGAGGTCAGGTTGCCTATCATAAACAGGGTATTGCCCTCTAAAAAGGCGGCGCGGGTGCTGGTGTCGCTGTCCGGGTCGCCGCTGAAGTTCAGCATCCCCACATCCCGCCAGCGCTGGATATCCTGGGCCTGGGCCACCAGGTCGGCGTTGTCCAGGGCGTTCTCCTCCCCGGCCAAAAAGCTGTTCTGCCATTTGCGGCCCTCGATGGTGTTGGCATAGCCCGCGCTGAGGATGTTGAACAGATACTGAAAACCATAGCCGGGGAACTGCACCTGGTCCAGCGCCAGCTGGCAGCCGGCGGCCTCCACCTGGGGTGCCAGGGCCTCCAGCTCCTCCAGGGAGGTGGGCAGCGTCCAGCCGTGCTCGTCCAGCAGCGTCTTGTTATAGGTGATCCCCAGCACGGAGTAATACAGGGGCAGCATATAGATGTGCCCGTCGTCCGTCACCTCCCGCAGGCGCTGGTCGGTAAAGTTGTCCGTGAAGGGATAGGCGGACATATCCAGCAGATGGTCGCTCACGTCGGTCACAGCCGGGGCGTACATGCTGCCGAAATAGATATCCGTCATTTCATCGGCGGCCAGCTCCATCGCGGCATAGGCCGTGGCGTTATAGCCGCTGTAGGGGATGAACTCGATGTTGATCTCCGGATACTTCTCGTGTACCAGGTCTGCCAGGTGGCTGGGGTTGCGGAAGGGCACCATGGCGGTCATGGTGATGGCTTCGTGCTCCCCGTCACCGCCATTGGTCTCCGGCCCGGTCTTGCCTCCGCAGCCGGTCAGCAGGGATACGGAACAGCTCACTGCCAGCAGCAGGCTCAGGATGCGCTTTTTCTGCATCGCTCTCTCCTCTTTTCCACCGCAACAACACATAAAAAAGTAGTCGGCGTCACCGTCGGCTATCGAACTCCACAGCTTTTGTGTCCTGTTGTAGTTTTCATATGACGATGTATCTATTATAACGTATAACCGCCGCAGAGAATAACTCTTTTTTCCAGTGAAGTGCAAAAAATCAGGAAAAAAACGGCGGATCGTCAGGCCCTCTCGCCCGGCGGTCCGCCGTCTTGTCTCTTGTGTGATTCAGTTCAGCCTGCCGATGGCCTCGATCAAAGCGGCCACCTCCTCGTCCCGGGTGCTCCAGCTGGTGCAGAAGCGGATGCAGTTGTGCCCCTCGTCCACGGCGTGGCTCAGTTCAAAGATGAAGTCTTTCGCCAGGGCCGCCTCCTGCTCCCGGCTCACCACGGCGAACTGCTGGTTGGTGGGGCTGTCCACCCACAGGGGGATGCCCGCCTTTTGGAAAGCCGCCTTGATCTCCATGGCCTGCCGGTCCGCCTTGCGGGCCAGGTCGAAGTACAGGCCGTTCTGGAACAGGGTGTAAAATTGCAGACCCATCAGCCAGCCCTTGGCCAGCACGTCCCCCCGCTGCTTCATGCAGGTGCGGAAGTGGTCCCCCAAGGCGGGGTTCACCAGCACCAGGGCCTCCCCGAACAGGGCACCGCACTTGGTCCCGCCGATGTAAAAGGCGTCCGTCAGCCGGGCCAGATCAGCCAGGGTCACGTCGCAGCCCTCACTGGCAAGCCAATAGCCCAGCCGGGCTCCGTCCAGGAACAGGTACAGGCCGTATTTCTTGCACACGGCGGACAGCGCCTCCAGCTCGGCCTTGGAGTACACCGTGCCGAACTCCGACGGGCTGGAGACATAGGCCATTCTGGGCTGGGTGAGGTAGTCGGGCGCGCCCCCGTCCAGATACTTGCGGCACTCTGCCTCCACCGCCCGGGCGGTGAGCTTGCCGTTCTCCGCCGGGACAGCCAGCACCTTGTGCCCGGTAAGCTCGATGGACCCGGCCTCGTGGGCGTTGATGTGTCCCGTGTCCGCGCTGATGACGCTCTGCCAGGGTCGCAGGGCGGCGGAGATCAGGGTGGCGTTGGTGGGGGTACCGCCCACGATGAAGTGGACCTGAGCCTCTGCCCCGCCCAGCTGTTTTATGATCTCTGCCTGGGCCTTCTCACACCACTGGTCCGCCCCATAGCCGGGGTAGTTCTCCTCGTTGGTCTGGGCCAGGGCCTGTAATACCGCCGGGTGCGCCCCCCGGTTATAGTCGTTGTTGAACCGGAACATCGCTCTCTCCTCCGTTTTCTGTTTGGTTTTGTAGCCCGATTATACCATCCTCCATCCCACAGCTTCAACCCTTTTTCCCTGCGGGTTTCCCGTGTGTTTCATGACATGAAAAAAACTTTGAGAAATTTGAAAAAAGTTGTTGACAACCCGACGCCTTTCTGGTAAGATACTCATTGTTCCGAGCGAACGGGCCACAAAAAAGCCCACAACAAAATATGGGGGTATAGCTCAGCTGGGAGCGCAAGCAACC
>URNZ01000033.1 GCA_900549405.1 uncultured Eubacteriales bacterium
GGAAAATCCCAGCGGTAAGCTAAGAAAAATCATTGATGAAAACAGCGCCCAAATGGAGACTTACCTTGCCCATCAGCTGCCGGATCTGGTGAGCGCTCAGGTCACGACGGTTGCTAGCCTTGTGCTGATGCTGGCTATGGACTGGCGCATTGGCCTTCCGCTGATCGTTCTGATGCTTGCAAGCTTTGCCTGCCAGATGACAATGATGGGCGAAAAAACCATGAATTTCATGAAGCGCTATCAGGACGCTCAGGAGGAAATGAACCACGAGGCGGTGGAGTATGTCCGGGGCATCCCCGTGGTCAAGACCTTTGGCCAGACGGTGTTCTCCTTCAAAAAATTCAAGGACACCATCGACAACTACCAGCGCTGGACCATCGCCTATACCAAGCAGCTGCGGGGGCCCATGACCGCCTATACCCTGGCGGTGAACAGCGTGTTCGTTTTCCTGATCGTGGGCGGCTTCTGGCTCTCCGGCAAGGGGGTCACGGCGGCGTTGCTGCTGGACCTGCTGTTTTACATCATCATCACCCCGGTGATCTCCCTCACCCTGTCCAAGCTGATGCTGATGAGCGAGAATACCATGCTGGTGACCGACGCCCTCAAGCGCATGGACGCGGTGCTCACCGCCCCCGCCCTCAGCCGCCCGGAGCAGCCCCAGTCCCCCAAGGACAGCGCCGTGACCTTTGACCACGTCACCTTCCGCTATGACGGGACGAAAAACGCCCTGGAGGACATCTCCCTCACCATCGGCGCGGGGGAGACGGCGGCTCTCGTCGGTCCCTCCGGCGGCGGCAAGTCCACCCTGGCCAGCCTGGCCGCCCGGTTCTTCGACCCCACCTCCGGCGCCGTGTCCATCGGCGGGGTGAACGTGCAGGACATGGACCCCGGCCAGCTGATGAACACCGTGTCCTTTGTGCTGCAAAACAGCCATCTCATCAAGGCCAGCATCCTGGACAACGTGCGCCTGGGCCGCCCCGACGCCAGCGAGACCCAGGTGATGGCCGCCCTGGAGCAGGCCCAGTGCATGGACATCATTGAAAAGTTCCCCCAGGGGGTCCACACCGTCATCGGCAGCCAGGGGGGCTATCTCTCCGGGGGCGAGATGCAGCGCATCGCCATCGCCCGGGCCATTTTAAAGGACGCCCCCGTCCTCATCCTGGACGAGGCCACCGCCTTTGCCGACCCGGATAACGAGCGGAAGGTCCAGGCCGCCCTCACCCGCCTGGCCCAGGGCCGCACGGTGCTGATGATCGCCCACCGGCTGTCCACCGTCACCGGGGCGGACAAAATTTTCGTCCTGGAGGAGGGCCGCCTGGTCCAGCAGGGCAGCTTTGTCCAGCTGAGCCAGAGCCCCGGCCTGTTTGGCCGCATGTGGAACGAGTATCAGCAGTCGGTGGCCTGGAACGTGGCAAAGGAGGCTTGAACCATGAAACAAAAATTACAGCGCCGCTTCGCCTTGTCCTCCAAGGGGGCGGACGACACCATCCGCGGAAGTCTGTTCTGCGCCCTGCAAAATGTCGCCTTTATGCTGCCTGTTGGCCTGCTCTACTGCCTGGTGCGGGACCTGCTGAACGGCGGCCTGGCGGGCCGGGGCGGTTTCTATCTCATCGCCTGCGTGACCTGCTGCCTGTTCATCGTGGTCAGCACCTGGCTGCAATATAACGGCACTTTTTTGGCTACCTACGTGGAGACCGGGGTGCGCCGGGTCAGTCTGGCCGAGCAGCTGCGGCGGCTGCCCCTGTCCTTCTTCGGGAAAAAGGACCTGGCCGACCTCACCGCCTCCATCATGAACGACTGCGCCGTGCTGGAGACCAGCCAGTCCCACTTCGTCTGTCCCCTCATCGGGGCCTGCGTCTCCACCGTGGTCATCGCCCTGGGGCTGCTGGCCTTCAACTGGAAGATGGCTCTGGCCGCCGTGTGGCCCCTGCCCGTGGCCTTTGCCATTGTGGCCCTGGCCGCCCGGGTGCAGGAGGGCTTCTCCCGCCGGTCTATGGCCGCCCGCATCGCCTGTGAGGACGGCATCCAGGAGTATGTGGAGACCATGGCCGACCTGCGCGCCAACAACGCCCAGGATACCTATTTCCAGGGCCTGGCCGGAAAGATCCGGGCCATGGAGCACCGGGCCATTATCTCGGAATTCGGCACGGCCACCTTTGTGGTGTCCGCCGGGCTGGTGCTGCGGCTGGGTATGGCCACCACCGCCCTGGCCGGGGCCTGGCTGCTCACCCGGGGGGAGCTGGACGTGCTCACCTTCTTCCTGTTCCTGCTCACCGTCTCCCGGCTGTATGACCCCCTGGAGGGCAGCCTGCAAAACCTGGCGGCCATCATCGCCACCAGCACCAACATCCAGCGGATGAACGAGATCATGGACTGCCCCGTTCAGACCGGGGCCGAGCAGCTGACCAACAGCGGCTGCGACGTCACCTTTGACCACGTGGGCTTTGCCTACAACGACGGGGAGGCCGTCCTGCGGGACGTGTCCTTCACCGCCCGCCAGGGGGAGGTCACGGCCCTGGTCGGTCCCTCCGGCGGGGGCAAGACCACCGTGTCCCGCCTGGCCGCCCGGTTCTGGGACGCCACCCGGGGCAGGATCACTGTGGGCGGCATGGACGTATCCCAGATCGACCCGGAGACCCTGATGGGCCTGTACTCCATCGTGTTCCAGGACGTGACATTGTTCAACAACACCCTGATGGAGAACATCCGCATTGGCCGCAAGGACGCCACCGATGAAGAGGTCCTCTCCGCCGCCCGCCTGGCCAAGGTGGACGAGTTTGCCGAAAAGCTGCCCGACGGCTGGAACACCAACATCGGGGAGAACGGCTGTCAGCTCTCCGGCGGCGAGCGCCAGCGGGTGTCCATCGCCCGGGCCTTTTTAAAGGACGCCCCCATCATCCTCCTGGACGAGGCCACCGCCAGCCTGGACGTGGAGAACGAGACCGCCATCCAGACCTCCCTGTCCCGGCTCATCCAGAACAAGACGGTGCTGATGATCGCCCACCGGATGCGCACTGTGGCCGGGGCGGACAAGATCGTGGTGCTGAAGGACGGCGCCGTGGCTGAGGAGGGCTCCCCCGCCCAGCTGCGCCAGTCCGGCGGCATCTTCGCCCACATGGAGCAGCTCCAGCAGGAGAGCAGCCAGTGGAAGCTGGGGTGAACCCGGCTTTCGGCGCTCCCCTGCAAGACAGCAAAACGCCCCCGCCGCTGTTTTTGCGCAGCGGCGGGGGCGTCTGTTTTGATTTGGTTTTACTCCGCCTGCCATCACTCAATGGCGATAGTAGTGGTCTTGGGCAGGGCCTTTTCACCGGCCTTGGGCACGGACAGCTTCAGGATGCCGTCCTCATACTTGGCGGAGACCTCCTCGGGCTTGACGGCCTCGCCCACGAAGAAGCTGCGGCTGCAAGCGCCGGCATAGCGCTCCTGACGGATGTACTTGCCCGCCTTGTCCTGCTGGTCCTTATCCACGCCCTTGGCGGCGCTGATGGTCAGGTAGCCGTCCTTCAGGTCCACGTTGACCTCGTCCTTCTTAAAGCCGGGCAGGTCCACATCCAGCTCATAGCTGTTCTCGGTCTCCCGCACATCGGTCTTCATCAGGTTCTTGGCGTGCTTGCCATACAGGGGGTCGTGGCCGTGGACATTCATCATACCAAAGGGATCAGAGAAGAAATCATCGAACAAATTCTCACCAAAAATGCTAGGTAACATAATTATTCCTCCATTCAACTTGAAACCATTCTCAGGCCGTCCGGCCAAGCCGGACGTTGTCGAATCTTGTTACCGCTGTTTGTTATTTCATCGTTCCTCCTGGGGGACTCTCTCAAGCCCCTCTCTCTTGGAACAACTATATCATAGCACCAATTTTAGCAGAGTCAATAGGAGAGTGCTAATATTAACAAAATAAGCGATGTTTGTTCATAATTTATGCGATTTCCGGCGAGATATCCCATTTTTCTTCCAGATTTACCGCCGCACCAGGTCCAGCAGGGCCGTTTTTTCGTTGGGCAGGCGCTCGGACAGCACGGCCTCTAAGCACCGGTCCAGGGCCTGGCCGATCTCCGGGCCTTTCAGTCCCAGCTCCAGCATGTCCCGGCCATTCACCGCCAGGTCCTTTTTCTGAAAGCAGGCCCCCTCCGCCAGCAGCCGGTCCAGGACGGCCTGGGCCCGGTCCAGCTCACTCTGTCGCCCGGCGGCCAGGGAAGACTGAGCGGCGTTGTCCGCCCGGTGGAGGGCGATGAGGTCCGCCGTCCCCTCCGGCCCCAGCCGGGCCAGCAGGCGGCGGACGGGGCGGCGCTCCGGGATAATGGGCCTGTCGTGGAGGGCCACCAGGGCCACGATCCTCCGCCGGGTGTCTGTGTCAAAGCGCAGGCGGCTCAGGATATTCCCGGCCAATCTGGCGCTCTCCTCCCCGTGGTCATAGAAGTGGCCCACGCCCTTTTCGTCCAGGGTGAAACAGGGCGGCTTGCCCAGGTCGTGGAGCAGGGCGGCCCACCGCAGCACGGGGTCCGCCGGGGCGGCGTCCACCGCCGCCAGGGTGTGACGCCACACGTCTTTATCGTGCCAGGGGTTGCGCTGGTCAAAGCCGAAGGTGGGTGCTATCTCGGGCAGCACCTGGGCGGCCACCGGGGCATAGTCCTCCAGCACCCGGCCTGCGTTCTGGCCACACAGCAGCTTGGTCAGCTCCTCCCGCACCCGCTCGTGGGCGATGTCGTCCAGCAGGGCCCGGCAGCGCACCAGGGCCGCCCCGGTGCGCTCCTCGATGCGAAAGCCCAGGACGGCGGCAAAGCGCATACACCGCAGCATCCGCAGGCCGTCCTCCCGAAATCTCCGGTCCGGGTCGCCCACGCAGCGGATGAGGCCCGCCTTTAAGTCCTCCCGACCCCCGTGGAGGTCGATGAGTCCCTCTTGGGGGTGGTAGGCCATGGCGTTGATGGTGAAGTCCCGCCGCTCCAAGTCCCGCTCCAGGCTGGGGGTGAAGGACACCCCGTCGGGGTGCCGCCCGTCGGAATAGGTCCCGTCCACCCGGAAGGTGGTGATCTCCAGGGGTAGGCCGTCCAGCAGCACCGTCACCGTGCCGTGCTTCAGCCCCGTCTCGATCAGGCGGAAGCCCGCGAACACCCCTTCTGTCTCCTCCGGCCGGGCGCTGGTGGTCAGGTCAAAGTCGGTGACGGTTCCCTTTCCCCGCAGCAGCTCCCGCACCGCGCCCCCCACCACATAGGCCCGGTGCCCGGCGGCGTTCAGCATACTTACGGCCCGCAGCACCTGGGGCGGCAGATCGTACATGGCAGCTTCCTCCTCGCGTTTTCTCGTGCTGTTCCAGTATAATGCCCGGCCCGGTCCCCCGTCAATCCCACAAAAAGCCCGGCAGGACCTGATATCCCGCCGGGCTTTCGTTCTTTTTTATGCCGCTTTTATAGCGCCTCTTTGTAATGCTGGAACTTTTGGATGAGGTAGCGCCCCACGTCGTGGAGGTATTTGGCCGAGGTGGCGTAAAAACCATCGTCCATCCCCTCGTACAGGTGCAGGGCCTCGAAGGTGAAGTCACCCTGATAGTCGATCTCCGCCAGTGCGCGCATCACGTCGTCCCAGTCGATCTTCCCCTGGAAGGGGATCAGATGGCCGTCCGTTCTGAAGTCGTTGTCGTTCAGGTGCAGGGCCCGGACCCGGCTGCCCATCACCCGGATGGTGTCGCCGCAGTCCTCCCCGGTGATCCCGGCGTGGCCCGTGTCGATGCAGCAGGTGAAGTTGTCCGGGTCGTTCAGCTCGTCAAAGAACTGGGCATACTCGTGGGGGTCAGAGAACATGTCGGGCACCAGACAGCCCCGGCGCTGGTCCTCGCCGAACATATTCTCCAGGCACATCTTTACGCCGAACTGCTTGGCATAGGGCTGGAGCAGGTGGTAATACTCCCGGTTCAAATCCCAGATGATGTCCGCGTTGCTCTTCCCCGGCGCGCCCCGGTGGTTATAGGGCAGGTGGTGGACCGGATGGACCACCATGTGGGGGATGCCCAGCAGGGCGCAGGCCTCCATGCACCGGATCTGCATAGGTAGGATCTCCCGGTTCCAGTCGGGCAGATAGCTGGTGTGGAAGATGAAGGGGGCGTGGGCCTGGTTAAAGTAGACCCCGTTGTCCTTGGCCATCTGGACCACCTCTTTGGCATAGTCCTGATAGCCGTCCCGGTTCCAGGGCATCTCCCCCCGCTCCATCCAGGGCGTGAACGTATAGTCGATGGCGTCAAAGCCCGCTTTGGCCAGGATCTCAATGGCCCGCCGCTCGCCCACCAGGGAACGCAGGGCCCCGTTTTCTGTGGAAAGGATCATAGATAATTTCCCTCCAAATTTTTTATTTCTTGCTCTTCATCCGCTTCTCCGCCACCATATTGCTGAGGATGGGGAAGAAGAGCATAAACACCGCCAGGATCAAAATGGCGCAGGAGATGGGCCGGGTGACAAAGACGAAGGGGTTGCCTGCGGACAGGATCAGAGAGCGGCGCAGATTGGTCTCGAACAGCTTGCCCAGCACCAGGGCGATGCACAGGGGCGTGACCGGGAAGCCGAAGCCCTTCATAAAGAAGCCGATCAGGCCGAAGGCGATCATCACAAAGCACTCGAAGATGTTGTTGTTGATGGCGAACGCGCCCATCATGCACATGACCACGATGCAGGGGGTCATGATGGACTGGGGGATCTTAGACACCTGGGCGAACAGCCGGATGCAGGCACTGCCCTGGATGAACATAAAGATGTTGATGAAGAACAGCCCGCCCATGATGGCATAGACCCAAAAGCTCCCGCTGGAGAACAGGTTGGCCCCGGGGGTGATGCTCTGCATGGTCAGGGCACTGAGCAGGATGGCCATCACCGTGTCCCCGGGGATGCCCAGGGTGAGCATGGGGATCATGGCGCCGCCGGTGACCGCGTTGTTGGCCGCCTCCGCCGCCAGGATGCCCTCGATGGAGCCGTTGCCATACTCCTCCGGGTGCTTGGAGGCCCGCTTGCTCTCGTTATAGGCGATCATGGCCGCCTCCGCGCCGCCGGTGCCGGGCACGCTGCCCACCACGGTGCCGATGATGGCGGACTTCAGGATCAGCTTCCAGTGCTTCAGCAGGTCCAGGGTCTTCACGTGGGCCTTGGTCACCGGCGGGACCTTTAACGACTCGTCGCCCTTGACATACACGTCCCGGCAGTTCACCAGCACCTGGCACAGGGCATAGGCCCCCAACATAGAACTGACGACTTGAATGCCCGAGAGCATGTAATAGCTGCCGAAGGAGAAGCGGTTGGTGCCGAACACCGGGTCTGCCCCCACGCAGGACAGGATCAGGCCAAAGGCGGCGGACATGATACCCTTGATGACGTTGTTCAGGCTGTTGCCCTCCAGGCCGATGGCCGCCGCGATGCCGAAGGTGCAAAGGGCGAAATACTCCGGCGAGCCGATCTTCAAAATGACCTTGGCCAGCTGGGGGGCGAAGAAGCTCAGGGCCACGCAGCTGAACAATCCGCCGATGGTAGAGGCCACCAGAGCGCACTTCAAGGAGTCCCCCGCCCGGCCCTTCCGGGCCAGGGGATAGCCCTCCAGGGCGGTGCAGACGGCGTTGGCCGTGCCCGGGGTGTTGATCAGCGTGGCCGTGATGGAGCCGCCGTACATGCCGCCGCAATAGGCCCCCAGCAGCAGATACATGGCCGGAAGGGACTCCATGTGAAAGGTCATGGTCATCAAAACCGTGACGGCAAAGGCCACGCTCAGTCCGGGCATGGCCCCGATGATGATGCCCACGGCCAGGCCGATGTTCATCATCAAAAGATTATCTACGGTGAAAATACTTTGTAATACACTCATGATCGGCCCTCCCCCTTAGCGAATGGGGACCAGCAGGACATACCGGAACAGCAGGTACATCACTGCGGCAAACGCATAATAGATCCCGTAATAGCTCCACTTTCTGCACCCCACCGCGAACAGGATCACCGGGGGCACGATGACCGTAGCGGGGATGAACCCGATCTGGATGAACAGCACCGCATACACCAGGATCAGGGCAAAGATGATAAAGGGGATGAACAGGCCCACCGTCTCCCGCCGGGTGCGGACCACGGGCTCCCGCACCGGCTTGCCCTCCGCCTTCACCGCCTTGCAGTAGTGATAGATGGCCAGGATCAGTCCGGCCAGAGAGGCCAGGATAAACAGAATGGTCACCGCGTTGGGGAAGGTATCCGGGGAGAAGGGCTCCGCGCTGGCCGTTTTGGACATGTAGATCTGGGTGGGGATGATCCACTTATAGAAGATCACGCCCACCACGGTGAATATCCCATACAGGATGATGTCTCCTCTTGCTTTTTTCGCGTTCATATGTACACCTCACTGGAAAAACACACGCACTGGCTGCATCGCGCTTGCTTTCTTGCTTTGAAAAGGGCCGGTCCCCGCCCCTCTCGGGTGGGGACCGGCCTTGTTGTTTTGACCTTGTGTTTACAGCAGACCGGCGGCGGTCAGCACGGTCCGGTTCGTCTCACGCAGCTCCAGCAGCATGGAGTTGGCCTCCTCGCTGGTATAGAGGTCGCTCTCCTCCAGCACGCCGAAGTAGTTGTCCCGGCACCAGTCCTGATAGCCCTGAGAGGTGACGGCGGCGTTGATCTTCTCGGTCAGATAGTCGCAGATCTCCTGGGGGGTGCCCTTCTTCACGGCGGCGGCCTTAAAGCCGATGTTGGCGCCCAGGCCCTCCACGCCCCACTCACCGGCGGCGGCCACGTCGGGGAAGTACTGGCTGCGCACGTCGTTCATGACCACGCCCACGGTGACGGCGTCGCCGGAGTTGGCGTACTGGGCGGCAAAATTGTCATCAAAGGTGGCAAAGTCGATCTCGCCGGACAGATAGGCCTGGTACAGGGCGGGCGCGCCGTCGTAGGTGACCCAGGTCACGTTGTCCATGATGCCCATCTGGTCGAACATGGCGGCGGCGGCCACATAGCCAAAGCCGCTCATAGAGGGCACGCCCACGCTGAACTTGTTGCCGCCCTCCAGATAGGCCCGCATGTCATCGCTGTTCTGGATGCCCAGCTTGTCGCTGCAACCCAGCACGGCCAGCACGGGGGCGGTGATGAAGGTGAGCACGTCCCAGTCCTCCAGCTTATAGGCCAGGGTGTCGTTCAGCAGGGGCTGAGCGATGGTGGGGCCGTTGGACAGGATGGCCACGGTATAGCCGTCCGCGTCCCGGTTAAAGGCGTCCTGCAAGCCGATGGTGCCGGAGCCGCCGCTGATGTTCTCCACCAGGGTGTTCACGGGCAGGTCGATGTTATCCAGCATGGCCCGGCAGGACAGGTCCAGTCCGTCACCGGCGGCATAGGGGACCACAAAAGAGATGGTCTCGTTGGGATAGTCGCTGCCCCCAGTGGAGCCGCTGCCGGAGCCGGCAGACCCGGAGGAGGCGGTACCGCCGGAGCCGCCGGTCCCTCCACAGGCGGTGATGCTCAGGGCCAGAGCTGCGGCCAAAGCCAGGGCGATCCCTTTTCTCAGTTTTTTCATCGTTTCATTCTCCCTTCTTTTAAGTAAAGTTTCTTTCCGAAAGTATCTTTCTAAAAGGTGAATTCATCATACCACACTCTGTTTTTGATTGCAATATCCAAGCGTGTAAAATATCACTTAACATTTTTGTGCATTTAAACGATAAGTAAGGGGAGAGTAAAGCATAAGTAAAGTCCATGGCCGGACGTTCATTCCGGTCATGGACTTGGTGGTCTGTCTTTCTTTTTTTCAGGTCAGGCGGCCCGAAAGCGGGGCCGGGGATGCTCACCCCCGGCGGAACCACTCCTTCATCACGTCGAAGATGTGGACCAGCTCCTCCTCCCGGATGACATAGGGGACCATGGAGTACATGTATTTCAGGAAGGGGCGGCTGAACACCCCCCGGTCATAGGCAAACTGCTGGAAGCCGTCCAACGTGGCCTCGTCATACACCTCCACACAGGTGCAGCCGCCCATGACCCGGACCTCGCGGATTCTGGGATCGGTAAAGCCCAGCATCTCCCGCTTGGAGATGGCCTCGATGCGGGCGATCTTGGACATATAGTCCTCCCGCTCGAAGATCTCGATGCCCTTCAGGGCGGCGGCGCAGGCCAGGGCGTTGCCCATAAAGGTGGGGCCGTGCATCAGGGCGTGGCGGTCGTTGTCGCTGTAGAAGGCCCGGAACACCTTCTCGTTGGCCACGGTAACGGCGTGGCCGATATAGCCGCCGGTGAGAGCCTTGCCCAGCACCAGAATATCGGGCAATACTAAGTCGGCCACGAACCGGTGGCCCGTGCGGCCAAAGCCGGTGGCCACCTCGTCAAAGATGAGCAGCACGTCATACTCGTCGCACAGCTCCCGGGCACGCTTTAAGAAGGAGATATCATACATCCGCATGCCCCCGGCCCCCTGGAGCAGGGGCTCCACGATGAAGCAGTTCAGCCGGTCGTGGTACTTGGCAAAGGCCTCCTCCAGAGCGGGGATCTCCGTGGGGATGTGGACCACGCCCTCCTTCTTGTCAAAGGCGAAGTGATAGTCCTCGTCGTCCCCTACCTCCATGGCCTTGAAGGTGTCGCCGTGATAGGCGTGCTCCAGGGCCAGGACCATGGTGCGCTTTTTCAGCTCGCTGCCGTGGTGGGCGTTGTCCAGCTGCATCACCAGTCTGCGGTCATCCAGGCGGTTGGTGTTGTACTGAAGGGCCATCTTCAGGGCCACCTCCACCCCCACGCTGCCCGAGTCGGAGAAGAAGCAATAGTTCAGATCGCCTGGCAAAAACTCCTCCAGCTTGGCCGACAGCTTCTGCACCGGGTCGTGGGTCAGGCCGCCCAGCATCACGTGGCAGAACTTGCCCGCCTGCTCCTGGATGGCGGCGGTGAGCTCCGGGTGCTTATAGCCGTGGATCATGCACCACCAGGAGGACACCGAGTCGATGAGCTTCTGGTCCTTGGTGTAGAGATACACGCCGTTGGCGTCCTCGATCTTATAGGGGGCCTTCATGGTCTTCATCTGTTCATAGGGATACCAGATCATATCATTTCACCTCATCATACAGCGCCGCCAGGGCCTGTCCGTCCATGGGGAAGCGCTCCATATCATCCTGGATCAAAGCCAGCACGGGCAGCCCGGTGCGCTCCTTGCACATGGCCACGTTGTCCTCCTCCATCCGGTCCCCCGGGTGGAAGTGGTTGAAGATGACACCCTTCACCGCCAGGCCGCGGGCACGCATATACTCCGCCGTGAGCACCACGCTGTTGATGGTGCCCAGGCCCGCGTGGGCCACGATGACGCTGGCCAGGCCCAGCTGGCGCACCACGTCCTCCAGCCACAGCTTTTCGTGCTCGTCATAGCGCAGGGGGCACAGGATGCCGCCGCTGCCCTCCACGGTCACGATCTCATGCTGCTGGCACACCGCCTGAAAGCCCTTCTGGATCACGGGCAGCTCCGGCGGATTCCCCTCGGCCTGGGCGGCCAGATGGGGGGACCAGGCGTGCTCATACACATAGGGACACATGGTCTCCTCCCCCTGGTCCAGGTGGGCAAACTCCCGCACAAAGCGGGCGTCCCCAGGGATGAGGCTCCCGTCCGGGCGGCGGACGTTGCCGCTGACGGCGGCCTTATAATAGGCGGCGTTCAGGCCCGCGTCCTTCAGGGCCTTAGCCATCAGGGCGGCCACATAGGTCTTGCCCACGTCGGTGCCCGTGCCGGTGACAAACAGCGCTTTTGACATCTCTCACGCCTCCTTCCAATACTCGGGGGTCACGTCCCGGCCCATGTCGGCCAGCATGCTCCGGTCGCTGCGGATGGTGGCGCAGGCGGCGGTGGTGAGCATGTTGCCGGTGATGGTGGCCGAGGCCCCGGCTTTAAACGCGGTCTCCCCGTCGTTTGTCAGCAGGGCCCGCCCGGCGGCCAGGCGGATGTTGGCCTCGGGGTTGATATAGCGGAAGAAGGCGATGGTGCGCAGGATCTCGTCCTCGGTGAGCCGGGGCATGTGCTCCAGCGGAGTGCCGGGAATGGGCATCAGGGCGTTGATGGGGATGGAGTCGATGCCCAGCTCCGCCAGACTGACGGCCATGTCCAGCCGGTCCTCCCAGGTCTCCCCCATGCCGATGATGCCGCCGGAGCAGGCGCACATGCCCTCCGCCTTCACCTTTTTCAGGGTCTCCACCTTCATGTCATAGGTGTGGGTGGTGCAGATGTTGGGGAAGTTCCGGCGGGAGGTCTCGATGTTGTGGTGATAGCTGGTCACCCCCGCCTGGTGCAGCCGGTGGAGCTGCTCCTCGCTGAGAAAGCCCATAGAGGCGCACAGGTCAATCTTGCACTCCCGGTGCATGGCCTCATAGGCCTGGATGGCCTGGTCAAACTCCGCCCCGGTGAGGGCCCGCCCGGCGGTGACGATGGAGAAGCGGTCCACGCCCTCCTGCTCGTTCAGCTTGCACACCCGCAGGATCTCCTCCTGGGGCAGGAAGTCATAGACTTCGCAGTCGGTGTGGTTGTGGGCGGACTGGGCGCAGTATTTGCAGTCCTCCGGGCAGCGGCCGCTGCGGCCGTTGATGATGGAACACAGGTCCACCTTGTCCCCCACGCAGGCGGCCCGGATCTCATCCGCCCCCCGGCACAGCTGGTCTAAATCACAGGTAAGAAAAAAGGACAGATCGTCCTGGCGGCCCAGCCGCCGTCCGTTGATGATCTCCTGGGCTAATGCGAGTACGTCCATAAGTAAAATGCTCCTCCTCAAAATCAGGCAAAAATCAGGCTTTTCTGGCCGCGGGGCGCAGGTCCGCCCCCAGCACGGGCTGCAACCGCTTGACCACGATGGCCGCCAGGATGCTCAGGGCGATGTCCCCAGGGATAGCCAGGATGCAGCAATACAGGATCAGGGGCCACAGGACGATGGGGGAGGCGATGACATAGTTGCAGATGAGATAATAATAGACCATGCCCACCACATAGACCACCGCCAGCCCGGCGAAGTTGGCCCCCAGATAGCCCAGCACCGTGGGCTTTTTCAGCCGCTGGGCCAGCAGACCGGTGACAAAGGTCCCGCCGCAGAAGCCGATGATATAGCCAAAGCTGGGCTTGAACACATACCACAGCCCGCCGCCCTCGGTAAAGATGGGCAGGCCCGCCAGCCCCAGCAGCATATAGGCCACGGTGGAGATGGTGCCCAGCCGCGGCCCCAGCAGCAGCCCGGCCAGCATGGTGAACAGATATTGCAGCGTGAAGGGCAGCACCGGGATGGGCACCCGGATAAAGGCCCCCACGGCGATGAGCGCCGTGAACAGGCTGCAATAGACCAGCGCTTTTGTCTTGCTCATTTGTAAACCCCCGTTTCATTCAATGTTTACGATTATACTGTGGTCGGCCCGCATTGTCAACTTATAATTTTTTACTGGTTTACAATTAAGCCAAAAAAGCCCCGCACGGCAACTGCTGTCGTGCGGGAGCGGTCTGCAAAAACGAATATTTTATTGCGCTTTCTCTTTGTCGCAGCACCGGGCGATGGCCCGCACCATCTCCTCCGGGCGGAGGGGCTTGGTCAGGTGGGCGTTCATCCCGGCGGCAAAGCACTTTTCCGCGTCCTCTTTAAAGGCGTTGGCCGTCATGGCCAGGATGGGGATGGAGGCGGCGTCAGTCCGGTCCAGGGCGCGGATGGCCCGGGTAGCGGCAAGGCCGTCCATTACCGGCATCATTACGTCCATCAAAATGGCGTCGAAGGTCCCGGGCAGGCTGCTCTGGAAGCGCTCCACCGCCCGCTTGCCATTTTCGGCCACGGTCACCTGGGCCTCCTCGTCCTCCAGCATGGTCTGGGCGATCTCGGCATTCAGGTCGTTGTCCTCCACCAGCAGCAGGCGCAGGCCCTGGATGCTCTGCACCCCCTCTGCCGCAGGCTGGGCGGGCTGCTCCGGTTCCGGGGCGATCTCAAAGGGCAGGGTGATGACAAAGGTAGAGCCAACGCCCTCCCGGCTGGTCACTTCGATGGTGCCGTTCATTTTCTCCACCAGGCCCCGGACGATGGTCATGCCCAGGCCCGTGCCCTGATAGACGCTGCGGGCGTCGGAGTGCTCCTGGGCAAAGGGCTCGAAGAGGTGCTTTAAAAACTCCCGGCTCATGCCCACCCCGGTGTCAGAGATAGTCCAGCGATAGATGACCCTCCCGTGGGCGGCCCCAAGGCATTGGACCTGGGTGGTCACGCTGCCGCCCTCCCTGTTATATTTGATGCAGTTGCCATAGATGTTCAGGAATATCTGCCGCAGGTGCAGGGGACTGCCATACACCCACACGACAGGCAGTTCCTGGGCTTGAAACTCAAACCGGATGCCCGCCTCGGCGGTGCGCTCGCCGATGATGGTCCCCACCTCCTGGGACACGTCCGCCAGGCTCATGGGCTGGTGGGCCAGCTCGATATTTCCGTCCTCCAGCTTGCTCACCTCTAACACGTCGTTGATGAGGGACAGCAGATGGTCGGCGGCCACCAGCATCTTGTCGTGGTTGGCCCGCACCAGCTCCCGGTCTTCAAAGTGGTCCTTGTCGATCTTCAGCAGACCCATGATGCCGTTCAAGGGGGTGCGGATGTCGTGGCTCATGTTGAACAGGAAGGTGGATTTGGCCCGGTTGGCCGCGTTGGCGGCCACGGCGGCCTTTTGCAGCTTTTCCTGATATTCCATGTCCCGCTGCCGCTGGCGGCGGAGGATCATATAGCTCCACCCCGCCAGCAGAATGGACACCGCCACCGCCACGCAGGCGGTCTTAAAGCTGCTCTGGCTGCTCTTCTCCAGATAGGCATAGGTGTCCTCCATGTCCATCTCCATACACAGTGCCCCGATGATATCCCCGGAGCCGTCGCTGGACACCACGGGATAGCAGGCGGTGAAGATGTGGCCCCAGGTGGTGTCCACGATCTCGCTGGAATAGATGGTCTGGCCGTTCATGGCCGCGTCGATATAGGGGATCATCTCCTCCTCGATATAGGTCCCGGGATAGGCAAAGTCCTCCGCGTCTAAATCCAGGCCGTCGATGAGATAGATGAGCCTGCCGTCGTCCCCCCGCTTGGCCGTGTAGAGATAGCGGGTGGAGTTTAGGCGCCGCAGCTCGTTGAGCTCCTGCTGAAGCTCCTGATAGCGGGCCGTCTCCATGTCCGCTTTGGTGGTGATGGTCTGAAAGTCGTTCCGGTTGAACTTGTCCGACACCACCTGGTGGATCACGTCGGCACATTTGGTGTCCCGGGCCACGGCGGCCTCCTCCGCAATGCAGCCATAGCTCCGCTGCAAGACAACCGTGTACACCGAGATCATCAAAATCGCCGCCAGCAGCACGAAAATAATGGAAAACCCCAGCTGGCTTGTCTTTTTCATCGGCTCACCCCCGGCCATTTTTTGAAAAAACGGCTGCCTATGCGAGGAAAAACACTAGCACAAGCACCCGTTTGAGTAACACGTATTCCAGTTATTTCATTATACTTCATTCTCTGAACCTTTGCAAGCAGAAAAATCGCCGGAGCGCACCCAAACTTTGGGCCGCTCCGGCGAAAAATTTTTTCTCTGTTGTCTTACTTCTGGACGCCCTTGGCCCAGCGGAGGATGTCCTTCTCCGGGGTGCGGAGACGGGCGCCGTCGAAGCGCACGTCCAGGCCGGGCTTGACCTCGGCCCCCTTGCAGGCCTTGGCAAAGTCCTTCAGGGTGTGGCCCAGCCAGCCGCCGTTGGTGGCGAAGGGATACACCCTCTTGCCCGCCAGATCGGCCTCCTTTAAAAAGCTGTGCACGGCGGGGGCGAAGGTATACCACCACACGGGGGAGCCCAGCACCACCGTGTCATAGTCCTTCAGGTCCACGGACAGGGGCTTCAGCTCCGGGCAGAAGCCGGAGTCGATCTCCCGCTGGCCCTGGTCCACCACGGCGTTATAGTCCCCGGTGTAGGGCTGGACGGTCTGGATCTCCGCCAGGTCGCCGCCCACCTCCTTCTGGATCATCTGGGCCACCCGGCGGGTGTTGCCACCATAGGAATAATAGAGAATCAGTGTTTTCATGGTGTTCTGTTCCTCCTGTGTCTGTCAGATGATTTACGCCAGGGGCTTTCCGCTGAACACGGGGAAGACGTTGAAATCGCCATAGCTCTGGATGCGGTCCATGTGTACCAGGGCGTCCATGTCGGCGTCAGAGATGACAAAGTCCACGGCGGCGTTGTCCTTCATGTGGGCGGGATTGGCGGTCTTGGGCAGGGCCACGGTGCCCAGCTGGATGACATAGCGGATACACAGCTGAGCGGCGGTCACGCCATACTTCTGTGCCATGGCGGCGATGGCGGGGTTCTTCAGGGCCTCGCCGTGGGCGATGGGGGAATAGGCCTCCACCTGGATGTTCTGCTCTTTGCAGTAGTCCACCAGGTCCTTGTCCGTGTTGCTGATGTGCAGCAGGATCTGGTTCACTGCGGGCCGCACCCGGCAGTCAGACAGCAGATTCTCCAGATCGTCCCGCAGGAAGTTGGACACGCCGATGACCTTCACCTTTCCGGCGGCCTGGGCGTCCTCCAGGGCGCGCCACACGGCCCGGTTCTCCTCAAAGTACCGCTTCTCCACCCGAAACTCCGTCCAGGGCTGGGGGGAGTGGATGATGATCTGGTCCAGGTAGTCCAGGCCCATCTTGTTCAAAGTCTCGTCAATGGACTTGGCGGCGGAGTCATAGTCCTTCAGCTCGGCGGCCACCTTGCTGGCCACGAATAACTGCTCCCGGGGCAGGCCGCAGGTACGCACGCCCTCGCCCACGCCCCGCTCGTTGCCATAGGCCTGGGCCGTGTCGATGAGGCGATAGCCCAGCTTTACCGCTTCCCGCACCGCCTGGGCGGCCTTGTCGTCGTCGATGAACCAGGTGCCAAGGCCCAGCTTGGGGATGGCCGTACCGTCGGCCAGAGTATAAGTCTCGTTTAAGATCATGTCAGTTTTCCTTTCTTTGATAAACGGATCATCACGTCAGGGCTGCGCCCTTCCTCGCAATGACAGGTTTACTTTTCCGTGTGATACCGCAGCCACACCGCGCCGGTGCCGTACTGCTGGACGCTTGTCAGCTTCAGGGGGGTGACGGGCCGGTCCATGGGCAGCCCGTCGAACACGGCGGCCATGCCGCCCCGCCCGTCGATGCCCGCGCCCACGAGGATGCTCACCTCGTCCAGCAGACCGTCCGCCAGGAAAGCGGCGTTGATGTGTCCGCCGCCCACCACGGCGGCCCGCTGAACGCCGAACTCCTCCTTTAAAATTTCACAGGCCCGGACCAGGTCCAGCTTGTCCTCGCCGCAGGCGATCCAGGAGATATTCAGCCCCTCCAGATAGTCCAGATACTCCCGGCTGGCCTGACAGCTGGTCAGGATCAGCAGGGGGCGCTCCCCGTCAGCGGGCTTGTCCCACAGCAGGGTGCCCCGGGTGTCCGTCACCACCTCATAGCCGGGGGCGGACTCCGCCTTGAAAAAGCCCTCCCGCTCCAGGGGGTGGGGATCGTCACAGGCAAAGACGCCGGGCTTGGACATCTCCAGCTGGGCGGTCACCCGTCCGCTGATGCGGGTGGGGGCGTTCAGGGCGTCCAGGGTGTCGTAATACTCCTGCACCCCGGGCAGGTGCTCGGTCATGGCACAGTCGATGCGCCCATCTACCGAGGTCATCATGTGGCAGATGATGTAGGGTCGGTTCATGGTGTTCCTCCTATTCATGCTTGACAGCGGCGGCGTGCCGCTGTATCATTTCCTTAAAGTTCATGTATACTCTACAACTTAAAGTCAGCTTTAAGTCAAGAGCTTTTTGAAATTTTTTCTTTTGTTTCCCTCCCCCGCAGGAGGAGGAAACCGCAAAATTATTTGGAGGAATTCTTATGGTCTATACCGTGGGCGAGACGGCCCGCATGCTGGAGGTCCCCGCCTCCACCCTGCGCTATTATGACAAGGAGGGGCTGCTGCCCTTTGTGGAGCGCTCCTCCGGGGGTATCCGCATGTTCCGGGATGTCGACTTCGAGTGGCTGCGCATCATCGGCTGCATGAAAAAGGCGGGGATGCCCATCAAGGCCATCCGGGAGTATATCCAGCTGGCCCTCAGCGGGGACGACACCATCGACGCCCGGTTAGAGCTCTTCCAGCGCCAGCGGGAGTCCCTCCGGGCCCAGCTGGCCGAGCTGGAGCACACCCTGAGCATGGTGGAATACAAGTGCTGGTACTATGAGACGGCCAAGGCCGCCGGGACCACCGCCGTTCTGAACGGCCTGGACGAGAGCGAGATACCCCAGCGTTTTCAGGCCATCCGCCGGGAACTGAAAAGCAAGCCCTGATAAAATATCATAAAAATAAAAACAGAAAAAGCGTGTCTCCCCCGCCCATTCAGCGGCACAGGGGAGACACGCTTTTTTATTTAGTCTTACTTCAGGGCCTTTCCGGCGGAGAAGGCCTGGGCCACCACGGGGCCCACGGCGCGATAGGTCATCTGGATGCCGTCATACAGGATGACGTTCAGCTTCTCCGGGTCGACCTTGCCGTCGGCGCCCAGCACAGACTCGTCGGCGCTGACGTTCACCACCCGGCCAATGACCTGGCCGTCCTCGGTGGTTTTGACGAACTCGCACTCCTAAGTCCTTCCCCAAAAAAGCACAACCCAGACCGTTGCCATCTCTTCACCGCCCTGTTACAATGAGGAAAAATATAAAAGCATAAGGAGGCCCCAGGCATGACCAAACAGGAGACCTATGACTATCTCCGCGCCCACGGCGTGGACTTTGAGATCACCGAGCACAAGGCGGTGTTCAACATGGAGGAGTGCGCCGACCTGCACCTGCCCTACCCGGAGTCAGAGGCAAAGAACCTGTTCATCCGGGACGACAAGCACGCCCACTATTACCTCATCACCGTAAAGGCCGACAAGCGGGTGAATCTGAAGGACTTCCGCCGCGCCCACGGCACCCGGCCCCTCACCTTCGCCTCCCCGGAGGAGCTGCTGGACCTGTTAAAGCTCACCCCCGGCTCCGTCACCCCCCTGGGGCTGCTGGCCGATGAGGAGCACCGGGTGGACTTCTTCCTGGACCGGGACTTTCTCCTGCCCCCGGACCGCATCGGCGTCCACCCCAACGACAACACCGCCACCATCTGGCTCTCGGCCCAAGCGCTGGTCAACGTCTTGAAAGAGAATGGGACCACCGTAGAAATCACTGAGTGTTAGTTAGGAGTGATGAGAGATGAGTTAACTCCTAACTCCTATCTCATCACTCCTAACTGGATCGGAACTTTTCCTGCCTCCCACCGTCTAACCCTGTAAATGACGATGGGAAACATTATGGACAAGGACACAAAAGGCAGACCACGAAACGGGGGCTGCTGACAACAAATAAAGGCTGAATATCAAGCACCGGGGAAGTGCGAGATATTCAGCCTGTTTTGTTGTCCGGGGTTTCCAAAGGGGCTTTCCCTTTGGCACACGACTTTGCTTGCAAAGTGTAGTGTGTTATACGCTCTGTCGGCGTTG
>URNZ01000034.1 GCA_900549405.1 uncultured Eubacteriales bacterium
ATGCCCTTCTCACACTGGCCGGAGGCTACGGACTCAGCCGCCGCCTTGGCATAGACAGGGTAGTCGCAGCTACTCTCGTCCATGCAGCCGAAATCTCGATAGTCCAGCCCATGGGAATCAAGATAGTCCCTGATGTGCTGCTTCAGGCCATATCCGCCGTGATCGGAACCGAGTGCAATCATGATAAAATACCTCCAAGTTTTTTGATTCAACGTCGCAACGTGGTCCGCCTTTTACAGCGGAATAAAGGCCGGCTTTCGCCGCGCGTAGACCGCCACGTACCGGAAGCCGGCCTCCGCGATGAGTGCATAGGCATCCCGAATGCCCCGGGCCACGGCGTTCTCCCGGGTCAGCCGGGCGTATTCCTCCACATTGGCCGCCGTGGGGGTGGCGTCCATCAGCTGCATGATGTACTCGTTGGACACGGACCCGCCCATGCGCCGGACCTCCTGGCCCAGCAGCACCGGGTCGGCGGGCTTTCCCGCCCGGGTCAGGGCCAGGGCCGCCTGGAACAGCTGCCGGTTGGCCTCCAGGCCAAAGTCCCCCGGGCTCAGGATGCCGGCGGCCACCGGCAGGCACTCCGGGGAGATCAGGATGGACCCGATCACGGCGTTCTCCGCCTCAAGTGGTCTGAGCGTCGTCAAAGATCACAACCTCCTCCCCGTCGATGATCTCCGTGTGGAAGGGCCGCTGCTGGCGGGGCCTGTCCGGTCTGGCGGAGGGGGCGGGCTTGTCCTCGTCCTCCCACCGCCTGCCGTTGAGCCAGGTGGAGGCCATGGGGATATACCGCCCTCCGTCCTTCTGCCAGTCCGCCGAGGCCAGGGCCCGTTTCAGCCCCAGGCCCATCTGCCGCAGCAGGGCGTCGTCCGGCTTGAGCTTGTCCCACGCGACAGCGGCCCGCTTCTTCGCCTTCCCGTTTGGATAGGCTGCCCAAAAGGCCGCAAAGCGCTCCGGCTTCCAGGTGGGCACCGAGGGCTTGTCCTGTGCTTTTTTCCTTCGGGCACGTCCCCCCGTGGGGGGACTATAGGGGGGAATATCTTCTAGTCTATCTATCTTCTTATGTTCCGTCGGGAAAACCGTCAACGGTTTTTCCCGCTGACGGCTCAGACCGTCATCGGTGTTTTCCGACAACGGTTCCCGCTCCTGTGCACCGTTGTCGGGTTTCCCGGACAACGGTGCAGGCGCACTAATTTCCCCAGCGCTGCCGTTTTCTTCGGCCATGGGTGCCTCGTCCTGGAGGATGTACAGGTTGCCCGTGAACTTGCCCCCGGCGTCGTGGGCCTGCTCCCGGACCAGATAGCCCACCCGCTCCAGCTCCCCTAGCATCCGGCGCAGCCGGTCCTTGCCGCATCCGGCCTGTTTGGCCAGGCCGGACACGGTATACTGCCAGTTCTCGGGCAGGGAGGCCATCAGGACGAACAGGCCCCGGGTCTCCAAGCTCAGCCGCCCGTCCTGGGCCACCTCCCGGTAGACGGTGACAAACGGCTTCCGCCGCAGAAAGCGAATTTTACTCTCCATCAGGTTCCCCCCTTGTCTTTCTCTCCGGGATGTGGTATCATGTCCTTGTTGTTAGGTTCCCTGTCGGCGCTGTCCTGCGTCGGCGGGGGATTTTTTTGCTTTCTGGGCCCTCCACGGGTCACGCGCACCATCCCCAGGCCGATGACTTCGGCCATGGTCAGCTGAACCGTGTCCTGGTCCACCACCAGCACGGGGCAACCCGCCACCCCGGTATAATAGGCCCGGTGGGGTTCCCCATCCGGGCCTTCCCACATCAAAAAGAAGCCGTGCCCCACGTTGGAGAACATCAGTTCCCGGTTCCGGGGCAACGTATAGCCCCGCTTGCGCAGCAGCCGGGCAAAGCTGCTCCGGGTGGCTTTGGGGAAGATCGCCATCAGCACGTCTCCTCCAGCTGCTCCCCCAGGGGCCGCGACAGATACTCCTCCTGGCGCTTATGGTTCACCAGCACCTCCAGCACCTGCGCTTTTTTCGCAACGTCCAGCGTCTCATCCCGGAGCACCGAGAGGATCGCGCACTTGTAGCACTCTGCCAAACTCATCGTTCTCTCCTCCTTGCCAAACTCACCAGGCCGTCTCTACCACCGCAAAGGCGGTACACATACCCAGCAGGAAAATCAGGGTCAAAAACCCGCACACAGCCACAATGGCCCAAAACTCCGCCCATCTGGCGGCCCGCTCCCGGCGGGTCCGCTGTCTCTTTCGTTCTATCATGCTCGCTTGCCTCTCTCTTACTTTTTCCGATACGCCGCCATCAGCAGGTCGGCGGCGGCCTTCTCGATGATCTTCATCCGCCGGGCCCGCTCCTCCTCCGTCAGGATCGGGCGGCGCACCCGCACAATGGCACCGGGATAGTAATAGACCTTCTCCTCGCCATACACGTCGTTACACTTGCGTCCCATACGATCAACTCCTGTTCTATTTTCGCCCCGCCCAAAGGCGAGGGCCTGATCTGATGTAACACTATGCCCCTGCGGCCTGTCCTCATGTTCCCGGCGGCAGGTCAAAATTCGCCCCTCATAATAGCCGCACAAAGGCCCTTTTGTTGCACGTTTGCGGGCAACTTGGGGGTTATCCACCTTGCCGCACTCTATTGTCCATGCTAGAATGTGATTTCAGAAAGGAAGTGCATTCTTTTGAAACTGAATCCAGACTGTGTCCGCGACATTCTGCTGGTCGTAGAAGATGAAACTACCGCAACCCATAAAGCCGCGTATCCGTCTAAACCGTTTGAAACCTTGGATACCAAATACTCTGAGGAAGTAGTCCTTTACCACGTCGTCCAGTGTATAGAAGCCGGATATTTCCGCGACGCGCAAAATTGTGGCCGCATGGGTCTTCTGATTCCAGACCTCTCCCCCGATGGACACAGCTTTCTAGCAAATGTCCGCAAAGACACCATTTGGAGCGGCGTCAAAGTCATTGCAGAAAAAGTCGGTGCAAATTCTATGACTGCCGTTACACAAATTGCAAGCAATGTGATTTCCGAGCTTATCAAGGCTCAGTTCGGGCTTCGCTGACTGCGGTTCACCGCACATGCAGCAGCTTCTTCCACGCGTACATGCAGCACTCCTGCATCTCTTCGTCCGTCGGCTGCTGATATCCCTTGTCCACCATGTACTTCACCAGCGCCGCACAGGCAACCCAGCGCACCAGCCAACCAATCGCACAAACACCCGCCAGCGCAGCCAAAATAATGTAACCAAGCATCCCCTCACCCCCTTCCCGCCAGCCGTTCCACTCTGACCCCCAGTGCTGCGGCCAGGGCCAGGCCCACAGGGAGCGAGGGGTTTTTGGTCCCCCGCTCGATCTGGCACAGCAGCGGCTGAGAGACCCCGGCCTCCCGGGCCAGCTGGCGCTGGCTGATTCCCTTTGCCTCCCGCAGCTGCTTGATGTTGTCTCCAACACCCATTGCATCTACCTTCTTCCGTTCGACCCCATTGTGAGATTGTCAACAGCAATCTCACAACTCTGTGATAACCAAGTTATCACAGACGTTTTCTTTAGTTTTCTAAAGGTCTTTGGTAAAAAAATAAGTAGGGATATCAGACAGGGAAATGTCCAGGCTCTCACAAATGACCAGAATCTCTTCCTGTCTAAAATCTCGCTTATTGTTCAGCGACAAATTCATAGAAGTCGCACTAATCCCGACTTTCTCCGCCAAAACCTCCTGCGTAACCTTCTGTTCACGCATCTTCCCGAGGAGTTTTCGGTAATCATATCGTTCCATTTCTCATCACCTCCCTCAGCTTGCCCATATAGTAACACTTTAGATTTCTAATGTCAATAGGTTTCTAAAGTTTTTCTTGAAAATTCTAAAGGATTGTGATATGGTAGGCACATAAGGAGGCGATACGCTATGTCGGAGTTCAAAGACCGCTTGGCCGAAGCCATGAATATCCGTGATATTTCCGCTGCTGAACTGTCCCGTATCTCTGGTGTCAACGAGGGGGCTATCAGTCAGTACCGCGCAGGAAAATATAAAGCGTCCCAGCGAAGCCTGGACAAACTGGCCCGTGCTCTGAATGTCAGTATCCCTTGGTTAATGGGTGCAGACGTGCCAATGGACGAGAGCAGCCACCCCGCCCATAAGCTCCCCTCCAACTGTCTCCCGCTCCCGCGGACGGTGAAGAAGCCTCGGCTGGGGGCCATCGCCTGCGGCAAGCCCATCCTGGCCGTGGAGAACATCAGCGAATATGACGATGTGCCCATTACCATCCACTGTGACTTCACCCTGCTCTGCAAGGGGGACAGCATGATCGACGCCCGCATCTGGGACGGCGACGTGGTCTATATCCGCCAGCAGCCCGAGGTGGAAAACGGCGAGATCGCCGCCGTGCGCATCGGTGAGGAAGCCACCCTGAAGAAGGTCTATTACAATGGCCGCCGCATCATCCTCCGGGCCTGTAACCCCCTGTACGCTGACATGGAATATGAGGGCGAGGAGCTCAACGACGTGGAAATCCTGGGCAAAGCCGTGGCGTTTTCTAGTATGATATAGTGTCGCCCTCTACGGGGGCGTGGATTGAAAATCCAGCATGATATAGAAAGAGAGGCCATCAATGATCCTATCCGAACTCCCGCCGGCGGCCCAGCGTGATTTTGCCCGTTATACCTCCTACGGCTGGAAAGCCAAGATCATTATGGACCTGCTCAACCGGCGCTATGGCCTCCGCCTGACCTGCGATCAGATCCGCCGGATGCAGCTGCGCGACCTGCCCAGGACATAAAAAAGCCCCAGGCCAATGCCCGGGGCATGATATGAATGAAAGGAGTCTCACCACTATGATGTATCCGTTTTTAACGCTGGATGACCAGACCGAGATCGTCCACTCCGAAATGAAGCCAGACGGCCGTGTGAAGGTCTATATGGAAAAGCCAGATGCAAAGGATTGTTTTCACCATGCAACCTGTTGGCTGCCCGACTACACCTGGGAGGATATCTTCGGCTTCACCCCCGCTGACATCCAGCGCTATGAGGAGATCATCCGCTCTACGGCTAAACCGTTTGGCCAGCTCTTGCAGAACTAAAACACGATTTTGTTGAGGCCAACAAAATGGTCCTAATTGCCTCGAATTCGAGGCAATTTAAGAACTACTGAACGAGGAGGTGGCTCCATGAAGTATATCTACACTGCGGTCTTCACCCCTAACGAGGACGGCACTAAAATCCACGCCCGCATTCCCGACCTGCCCGGCTGCGTCACCACCGGGCACGACCTTCAGGACGCCATCGACCAGATCACTGACGCTGCTTCCGGCTGGCTAGTGGTCGCGGAGGACGAGGAGCTGCCCATTCCGGCGGCCAGCAAGCAGGCCGAGATCGCCCACGGTGCCCTGGACACGCTGTCCATGGTTTGCGTAGACACTGCCGCCTATCGCACTCAGACTGGCACTCAGGCCGATCTGCTCTCTGCCCTCTCTGCTCTCTCCGCTAATATGTCTGACGAAGACCTTCTCTATGCCGGCATCGCCGCCGACATTGCCCATGCCATCACGTCCAAGCGAATCGATTCCGGCCTGACACAGAAGGAATTCGCGGACCGGCTGGGAAAGTCCCAGGCCCTGGTCTCCAAGTGGGAAAACGCCGACTGCAACTTCACCCTGAAATCTCTGGTCGAGATCGCACAGAAGCTGGACATGAAGCTGGATGTCCGCCTGCTGCCGAACAGCTCCGCCTCATAAAGATATTTTGCCATCGTCGGCAAAACACAAAACCATTTTCGTGATATCACGAACATGACCTTAACAGAAAAATCGCCCCAGACCGAAGCCTGGGGCGAGAAAATACATTATGCAAATAAGTTCAGAAGAATCATTGCTATAAAGCATACCAACGGGATCAACCACAGCCATCGGCTCCACTTCTTGTCTTTGCCGATGAGTTCTGCAAGGAAAAGCGCCAAAAAGCTGACTCCTCCCAAAATTGCCAAATTGAAGTTCAGGAACACATGGACCGTAGCCGACGTCTTTGCCAGCTCTATGTTCATGTTTAGAATCGTGAAAATCGTTACAAAAATCGTCAGAATGGTAATGACATTCCCATAAATGCCCTTCTCCATGTCCTGAATATTTTTCACCTTTCCCTGGATAGACTGGATTTGTTCCAGGTAGGCCGACTTATAGTCTCCCAGGCCCTTAAAGTCAAATTCCGCCTGAAAGGTCCCATCGTACTCCTTATCTGGTGCCTTATCCAGCTGTTCAAACATCAGCATCGCGTACTGTGCGCCCTGCTCAATTTTCAGTACATCATTGGACACATTGGTCAGTCGGAAATATATTTTTGTTTTATGCCCCGGCTGGTAAACAGGTACATCCAACATCAATCCCATTCGGATACGGCTATTCTTTAAAAATACCCGGCCAATCGTCTGCGCGTCGAATTGAATCACTTCCTCTGATTCCACAAACACAGATTCTCCCGGATTCAGCTGATATTCCGAAACGGCTTTTCCATTTTGATACACTCTACTCGTTCGCAGATCATACCCAATTCCTGTGATGCAGGATTCGTCACCATGATAAATCGTAGTCTGATTCGTTTCATTCGCTGCGGCATTCATCAGAAAGGCCCGGATATCACGATCTACAAGTATCATAGCCAACACCTCTCTTTCATCAGTGCATTCATTATACCACATTTTGCACAAAACGCCAGTGTCATTCTGCATGATTTTTCCGTATTCTCTACTTTCTTTTCTGCGCATCGTAAAGCTACAGAAGGAGGCCCGTCCATGTACTACCAACCACAAATCGACTTTCGGCCTGACCAGGTCCTGGCCTACCTCCGCAAGTCTCAGTCAGACGACCCCTTGCTCACCGTGGAGGAGGTCCTGGCCAAGCACGAGACGATTTTGGACGAGTGGGCCCAGCGGACCCTGGGCGGCGTGGTGCCGGAGGAGAACAAATTCCGGGAGGTGGTCTCCGGTGAGACCATCAAGGGCCGCCCCGAGGTGCAGAAGGTCCTGCGCCTGATGGAATCCCCCCGCATCCGGGCCATCCTGGTGGTGGAACCCCAGCGTCTCACCCGCGGCGATCTGGAGGACATTGGCCGCATGATGAAGCTGCTCAAGCACACCCACACCCTGGTCCTCACGCCCCCCAGGTCCTACGACCTCAGCGACGAATATGACTGGGACGTCTTTGAACGGGAACTGAAGCGGGGCAACGACTATCTGGAGTACACGAAAAAGATACTGAACCGTGGCCGCCTGCTCTCCGTCAGCCAGGGGAACTATATCGGCTCCCACCCGCCCTATGGCTATGACCGGGTCTTCGTCACCGAGGGCAAGCGGAAATACCCCACCCTGGCCGAGAACAAGACCCAGGCCGACGTGGTGCGCATGATCTTCCACTGGTACGTGGACGAGGACCTGGGCTATCAGAAGATATGTCACCGCCTGGACGGCATGGGTATCCAGCCGCCCCGCAGTGAATACTGGTCCCCCGCCGCCCTGAAGGACCTGCTGTCCAACGTCCATTACGTGGGCAAGGTCCGCTGGAACTGGCGCAAGACCGTGACCACCGTCTCAGACAGCGAAATCATCAACACCAGGCCCAGGGCCCGGGACGGCGGGTGCCTGGTGTACGAAGGAAAGCACCCCGCCATCGTGCCGGAGGCCCTCTTCCAGGCGGCCCAGGAGAAGCAGGGCCGGAACCCCCGGGTCAAGGGAAGCGCCCAGGTCGTCAATCCCCTGGCTGGACTGTTGTACTGCCAGTGCGGCCGCGCCATGGTCTACCGCACCTATACCAAGGGCGGCGTGGAGCGCTCCGCCCCCCGGCTCCTGTGTCAGAATCAGTCTAACTGCGGCACCTCCTCCTGCGGCTACGCCGAGATCATCGAACAGGTAAAGTCTATCCTGCGGCAGAACATCCACGACTTCAACGTGGAGCTCAGGGCCAACAATCAGGACGCCCGCCGCCGGCAGGAGGCCCTGGTCCGCCAGCTGGAAGCCAAGGCCCGGGAGCTGGACAAAAAGGAGATCGCCCAGTGGGAGGCCCAGGCCGACCCCGACCCCGCCAAGCGTATGCCGGAGCACGTATTCCGTGCCCTGAACGAGAAGCTGCTGCGGGAAAAACAGGCCGTGCAGCAGTCCCTTCAGGAGGCCCGCACCGCCATGCCCTCCCCCGCCGACTGGCAGGAGAAGCTGGCCCGCTTCACCGACGCCCTGAACGCCCTGGATACGCCCGACCTCTCCGCCGCCGAGAAAAACCGGCTTCTGAAAGCCTGCATCGAGAAGATCATCTACCGCCGGGAAAAGCTCCAGCGCCAAAAACGCGCCGCCAACTGGGCCTCTCCCCCCGTGGATCTATCCGTGGAACTGAAAACCTAGTCTTCATGACTGTTATGGATATCATCAAGGAGCAAATGAACTCGGTCACATGGAGATGGTGGCCGCCGTTGTCCACCAGCTGACCCGGAACCTGACGGAGGACCAGATCAAGGGGACGCCCTTTGCCAGCTATTTCGTGGACCACACCACCGGGGTCTACCCCACCGCCGCCTCCGGCTTCCCATGGACCGCCGGGTCCATCCAGTGTACCGGCGACGTGATCGCCGACCTTACGGAGGATCTGGCAGCAGAACAAAAGGCCCGGGTCACCTATGACAACATCCTCCGTCTGTCCGACGACCCGGACGTGAACAACGTCATCCGCTTCCTGCGGGAGCGGGAGATCGTCCACTTCCAGCGCTTTGGCGAGTGCCTGCGCCTGTGCAAGGAGCGCATGGACGCCAAAAACGTCTACCTCACCAACCCCGCCTTCGACGCCCCTACCGCAGTGCCGCTGGCACAGGGGTGACCACAACGAAACGTTAACGCTGAAAGCCCCATAGGCCCATGTCTGGCCTATGGGGCTTTCGTGCGCCGCCAAAACAAAGTATTGCAAAGAAATGAATTATCTGTTATGCTGAAATTGCGCAACGGCAGTTCGTATCCGCTCATAATGCATAGGAGTTCAATATGAAAGCGTACAGATTTTTCTGGAGAGCCTACGCCGTCATCTTGCTCATGATCCGTCATTATCTCATCGCCGCCCGGCTCAGCAGCGGGCGGGCCTATCAGGTCGTGCATATCCTGCTGGTCCTTTGGTCGGTACACACCTTCCTCTCCCAGCTTTATCTGTGGCTCCAGGCCAGGAGAGCGGCCCAGGGGCGGGAGCCTGTGCTGAACGACGCCTCCCCCGTGGGCGTCATTCTATCCCTGGGCCAGCCCACCAAAACCACTGGGGGCGCCCTTGCGTCGCTCCTGCTGGCCGCCCTGCTCGTCCCGCTGTGTTACTTCCTCTTTTAAATCACATGATCCTTTACATGACATGACGAACACCGCCCGAACCAGGTCTTCCCCGGTTCGGGCGGTGGTTTGTCTCTTATGTTTTTCTAGGCTTTATTTCGCCACGCCGTCCAGCTGGGCGGCGCGATCTAATGCGGCGTCGATGTTGGGCTGGAAGTTCTCCCGGCCCACCTCGTCCAGCAGACCGGACTTCTGGAACACGGACATGGGCTGCTCGTTCACGTGGGAGAACACCACCTGGATGTCCTGGCGGCGGCACTCCTCCCACAGGCGGCGCAGGCCGTTCAGGGCCGTGATGTCCAGGGCGGGGACGGCGCGCATGCGCAGGACGAGGACGGACTTGTCCGTCTCCCGGTCCATGTGGGGAATCTTGTCCGCCGCGCCGAAGAACATGGGGCCGGTGACCTCATAGACCATGACGTGGGCGGGCACGGGCTTATAGCGGCCCTGGTCGTCCTGGGTGTCCTCCACATACTCCCACTCCTGGACCACGGCCACGTCGGCCATGCGCTTCATAAACAGCAGGCAGGCCAGGGTCAGGCCCACGGCGATGGCCACCACCAGGTCGAACACCACCGTCAGGAAGAAGGTGAGCACCAGCACGGCCACGTCGCTCTTGGGGGAGGTCTTGACCACTTTGACCACCGTGCGCCAGCCGCTCATGTTATAGGCCACCTGGAACAGGATGGCGGCGATGCAGGGCATGGGGATCAGGGCGGCATAGGGCATCAGTAGCACCAGCACCAGCATCAGCACCACCGCGTGGACCATACCGGCCACGGGGGAATTGCCGCCGTTTTTGATGTTGGCAGCCGTGCGGGCGATGGCGCCGGTGGCGGGGATGCCGCCGAACATGGCGGAGGCCGCGTTGCCCACGCCCTGGGCCACCAGCTCCATGTTGGAGTTGTGCCGGGCCCCGATCATCTCGTCGGCCACCACGGCGGACAGCAGAGACTCGATGGCCGCCAGAATGGCGATGGTGAAGGCATCGGGCAGCACCGCCGCCACCGTCTCATAGGACAGAACGGGCAGCTGGAAGTGGGGCAGAGAGCCAGAGATGGTATACAAATCGCCGATGGTATTTACCGGCAGGTCAAATCCCTTTACAACACCTGCGGTGACGATAACCGCCACCAGAGAGGCGGGAATTTTCTTCAGCGTCTTGGGCCAGAAGATCAGGATGGCCAGGGCCAGGCAGCCCACGCCCAGAGCGGTGACGTTCATGGTGCCGATGCACAGGACCACCTGCTCCAGCTTCTCCATGGTCTCCACAGGGGCGGTCTGGAAGGTCAGGCCCAGAAAGTCCTTGATCTGGCCGATCAGAATGGTCACGGCGATGCCGGCGGTGAAGCCGGTGGTAATGGTATAGGGGATGTACTTGATCATGCTGCCCATGCGCAGCAGGCCCATGATGATGAGCAGAATGCCCGCCAGAATGGTGGCCATCGCCAGGCCGTCCATGCCGTTGCGGGCCACGATGCCCGCCACGATGGTGGCAAAGGCCGCCGTGGGCCCGGCGATCTGCACCTTGCTCCCCCCCAGGGCGGAGATCAAAAATCCCGCCACGATGGCGGTGTACAGTCCCTGCTCCGGGGACACGCCGGAGGCCAGGGCCAGGGCGATGGACAGGGGCAAGGCAATGATCGCCACGATGATGCCGGATATCAGGTCTTTGACGAACGCTTCTTTGGAATAGTTTCTCAGCGACAGCAGCAGCTGAGGTTTCAAATCACTCACACATCTCTCTCCTTGCAATCTATTTTATAACACAAACACGGTTTTCCATTATAGAGAAAATTTTCACGGTTTGCAAGGACTTTTTTTCCTGAATCGGCCTCTTTTGACCAAAAATAGCAAAGGCCGTTCCCGCAAAGAGAACGGCCCTTAACTTGGCTTCCAATTTGGCTTCTAAGTTGATCGCCTGCATATTTCGATCCACGCCCCGCTTACAGGGGGCGACAGGGAATTCGGTGCGCCTCGGCGCGGATAAGCTGCTCATAGCGCTGTATCTCGGCGGGAGTAAAGCCGAAAATATCCTCCCAAGTGTACCCGGGCAGCCAGCAGACTGCATTGTGAAAGCAGTCCTTCGCGTCGGGCTTCTCCACGTAGACCTTCACCCGCCCATCCGGCTTTATTTCGGAATAGAGCATCTCCGTCTGGTCGGACAGGGTCAGGAGTGGGTATAGCATGAGGGTGACCTTCTTTCATTCATGTTGTGTTTCGGGACGAATAGGTCAATGGCAAACTGTTCACGCATCCCACCAACGCATTTCAATCCACGTTTCCCATGTGGGGAACGACAACCTCCGGCACCGGAGACGGCTATGCCGGTAAATTATTTCAATCCACGCCCCCCGTGCGGGGGCGACAGGAAAAGCGCACAAGTTTGGTTGGCACTTTTGTTCAAAGCAGAAAATATTTCCGGGCCCTATCCTGCTTCAGGGGTATTATACAGGATATTTCTTCCGAAAACAACTCTGCTGCGGGGGAATTTTAGGTGCGAAGGGGGCGGGCGGCGGTTCCGGCCATCAAAGACGAAGTCCCGTTTACTTTCTCGCAGCATCATGTGTGATGCTGACGCTTTTTCTGCTGTAAAGCCGGTCATCCAGGATAAGCTGCACTGCAAATTTTACCAGCGCAGGGATCGGCGTGGTATATCCTTTTGCCGATTCCCCTTTGACCGTAAGGACGAAATCATCTTCGTTGCCCTCGCCCAGATAGCCGGGCCGGAGGATCGTGTAATTCAAAGCACTGGTTTCTACCACATCCGCCGCTTTGCGATTGGGTATCTGCGCGGGCTCATTGTCCAGGTTATCCTCGCCGTCGATCTCATCAGGAATTTCATTATATATCCCTACTGCACCCATGAAAATCAACCGCTTTACGCCGGTCTCCATCATTGCGGCAACGATATTCTCTGCGATTTTGGGCAGCGCATCGCCGGAAATGGCGCAGTACACCACGTCATGTCCCGGCATCACGGTCCTCAACTCGTCGAAATGCTCCGCGTTGCCGTTGACCACCGTGATACGGTCCGTGTCGGCGTACATCGCCCCGGCATGGCGGGCAAATACGGTAAGGCGGCAATTTGTGTCCGCAAGCAGCTTTTGGGTAAGGGCGCTGCCCGCTGTGCCCGTGGCACCTAACAATAGTACATGCTTCATCCTGCCGTCTCCATCACCACGTCAACGAAAACTCCACCAGCTCCGGCGTTTCCGGCTTTCCGATCAAGGGTTCTTTTTTGTCCAGGGCGGAGAGCTGGACCAGCTCGTCGGCGGTGAGCTTGAAATCGAACAGGGCGAAATTCTCCCGGATGTGCTCCGGCTTGGTGCTCCTGGGGATGACGGCAATGCCCTTCTGGGTCAGGAAGCGGAGCAGGACCTGGGCCGGGGTCTTGCCGTATTTTTCGGCCAGGGCGAGGACGGCAGGCTCCCGGAACATCTCGTTTCTGTTCCCCTGTCGGCGGGACGGCAGCAACCGCCGGGTGTTCAACGAGGAGTCCGTCAACTGGATGCAGGGCATCCAATGCCTGAAGGGCTGCGGCGCCTCCCTGGAGGACATCCAGACTTATTGCCGCCTGTGCCTGCTGGAGGAGTCGGAGGAAAACCTCCGGGCCAGATATGCCATCATCCTGAAGCAGCGGGAGGAGGCCTATAAGCGGGTGGAGGAGGCCAAGGCCACCGCGAAATACATGGACGACAAGGTGGCCCATTACGAAGCGATCCTGGCCGGGCTGACTCCGGACGACACCAACCCAAAGAACTGGACGGCGGAGAACCGGCCAACGCATGAACAGGAAATATAACGATAGGGACGGTTCCCGTGACATACCTCACAGGAACCGTCCCTAAATTTTGATTTACTTCCCCATGGGTCCCGTTTTGCCTAGATAGAACTTGGTATCCTCCGGCAGGCCGCGGCGGCGGAGGCCGTAGTGGACCAGGCGGCGGAGGACGCTGTAGATCATGGCGAACACGGGCACGCCCAGCACCATGCCCGCAAAGCCGAACAAGCCGCCGAAGAGCAGGATGGAGAACAGCACCCAGAAGGATGCCAGCCCCGTGGAGTCCCCCAGGATCTTGGGGCCTAAAATATTCCCGTCGAACTGCTGGAGCACCAGGATAAAAATGGCGAAATAGACGCACTTGATGGGGCTGTCCAGAAAGACCAGCAGGCCGCAGGGGATGGCCCCGATGAATGGCCCGAAAAACGGAATGACGTTGGTCACGCCGATGATGGTGGCCAGCAGGGCGGGATAGGGAAACTTCAGCAGGTTGCAGCACACCAGGGCGATGACGCCGATGATCAGGGAGTCCAGCAGCTTGCCGTTGATAAAGCCGCTCATGATGCGATAGGCGCTGCGGGTCTCCTCCACCACCAGGTCGCCCACGTGGGTGGGCAGCATACTATAGACGATCTTTTTGGACTGGGCCGCAAAGACGTCCTTGCGGATGAGCAGATAGAAGGTGACGATCAGGGCGATGAGCAGATCCTTCAGCAGCAGGGCCAGGGACACCACCAGCGCGGACACGCTGGACATCACGCCGGTGAGATTGGGCAGCACCGACTGGCGCAGCCACTGCACTGTAGTGGTCACCGACTCCAGATTGGGCAGGATGTCCGCGTTCAGCCAGTCCTCCAGGGAGGCGGCGGCGGAGACGTACACCGACATCACCGTGTTCTGGATGTCCGGGTTATCCGCCAAAAACTTTTGCAGCCACTCCTGCACGCTGTTGATGTAATCCGGGAAGGCGTTCACCAGGCCCACAATGCTGAGATACACCTGGGGCAGAGCCATGGCCAGCAGCAGATACAACAGGAACACCGCCAGCAGCAGGCTGAGGATAATGGCCAGCACATTGAGAAACTGCACGTCCCCCTTATTCTTCAGCCGCTTCTCCGGGGTCATGGCCACAAGAAAGCCGAAGATGCCCCGGTGGACGGGCAGCAGCAAAAAGGCGAAGATCATGCCCAGGAAAATGGGCCGCAGGATGTGGGCCAGAGTACGGAGAAAGGCCCGCAGGGCGGACAGGTGGAACAGGGTAAAAAACAGCAGCAGCGCCGCCGCGATCACCGCAAAGGCCGTCACGCCCACCGCGATATAGGGTCCATACTGGTGGCGCTTGTTCATGGCCGCCTCCCCCCTTTCTTGTTCAGCCCCGCCCCGCTTCTCTTGAATGAGCGGGACGGGGCCGGTTTTCAAATCAAAATCAAAAGATCAGACCTTCAGCTCGGTGGCCTTCTCGTCCAGGGCGTCGGCGTACTGCTCCAGCACGGGAGCCACTTCCTCGTCCAGGAACTCCTCCACCTGCTGGGGGCAGCGGCCGATATAGCGGCTGGGCTCCAGATGGGCGGTAAGCTCCTCCCGGGTCATGCCAAAGGCGGGGTCGGCGGCGATGAGGTCGATGAGGTTGTTGGGCAGGCCCAGGTCCTTCACGTTCTTGCCCGCCTCGATGGAGTGGACGCGGATGCGCTCGTGGAGCTCCTGGCGGTTGCCGCCCCGCTTCACCGCGTCCATCATGATGTTCTCGCTGGCCATAAAGGGCAGCTCCTCCAGCACGTGCTTCTCAATGACCTTGGGGTGGACCACCAGGCCAGAGGCCACGTTCTGATAGATGTTCAGGATGGCATCCACGGCTAAGAACGCCTCGGGCACGGAGATGCGCTTGTTGGCGGAGTCGTCCAGAGTGCGCTCGAACCACTGGGTAGCGGTGGTGATGGCGGGGTTGCCCGCGTCCACCATCACATAGCGGGCCAGGGAGCAGATGCGCTCGCACCGCATGGGGTTGCGCTTATAGGGCATGGCGGAGGACCCGATCTGGTTCTTCTCGAAGGGCTCCTCCACCTCCTTCAGGTGGCACAGCAGGCGCATGTCGGTGGCGAACTTGCTGGCGGACTGGGCGATGCCGGACAGGGTGGACAGCACATTGGCGTCCATCTTCCGGGAGTAGGTCTGGCCGCTGACGGGGACCACGCTGTCAAAGCCCATCTCCTTGGCGATCTTCCGCTCCAGCTCCTTCACCTTCTCGTGGTCGCCCTCGAACAGCTCCAGGAAAGACGCCTGGGTTCCGGTGGTGCCCTTGGAGCCCAGCAGCTTCAGGGTGGAGATGCGATACTCCACCTCGTGCAGGTCCATGAGCAGCTCGTTCATCCACAGGGTGGCCCGCTTGCCCACGGTGACCAGCTGGGCAGCCTGGAAGTGGGTAAAGCCCAGGGTGGGCATGGCCTTATACGCCCGGGCGAACTTGGCCAGGCAGTTGATGACCCGCACCAGCTTGTGCCGCACCAGCTCCAGACCCTCCCGCATGAGGATCACGTCGGTGTTGTCGCCCACATAGCAGCTGGTGGCGCCCAGGTGGATGATGGGCATGGCCTTGGGGCACAGCTCGCCATAGGTGTGGACGTGGGCCATCACGTCGTGGCGCAGCTTCTTCTCCCACTGGGCGGCCTTGGCATAGTCGATGTCGGTGAGATGGGCCTCCAGCTCATCCACCTGCTCCTGGGTCACGGGCAGACCCAGCTCCATCTCCGCCCGGGCCAGGGCCACCCACAGCCGCCGCCAGGTGGAGAACTTCTTGTCCGGGGAGAACAGATACAGCATCTCGTCGCTGGCATAGCGGGAGGAAAGGGGGCTCTCATAAGTATTGGTAGGCATAGTTTCGACCTCTTTTTGTCCGATTTTCGCAGGGTTCTCCCCCGCGTCCGCCCCGCGCTCCAGGCGCAAAAGGGCTCGTTTTTTCTATTATATCGTATTTATTTTCCGAATACCACTGTTTCCAAAAAGTTTTAAGAAAAATTCATAAGCCCGAAAGCAGCACAGCCGTTAAGGGGGCTGCTCATGGCGCTTTCCCTTAACGGCTGTCGGCTCAGATTCGGTTCAAATTACACGGCCTTGCCCTGGAGGAACATCTCCAGGCGGTCCAGGCCGGCCTTGATGTTGTCCATGGAGGCGGCATAGGACCAGCGGATGAAGTTGGGGGCACCGAAGCCGCTGCCGGGGACCACGGCCACCTTGCCATATTTCAGGAACAGGCTGGCGAACTCGTTGTCAGAGTGGATGACCTGGCCGAAGAGCTCCTTGCCCACGATCTTCTCCACGTTCATCATCACGTAGAACGCGCCCTCGGGCTTGATGCAGCTGATGCCCTCGATCTGGTTCATGCGCTGGACCATATAGTTCCGGCGCTCCTCAAAGGCCTGGCGCATGGTCTCCACCTGATCCTGGGGGGCGGTGAGGGCGGCCAGAGCGGCCTTCTGAGAGATGGCGCTGGGGCTGCCGGTGCAGTGGCCCAGATAGTTGCCGATGACCTTGGTGATGTTGGCGGGGGCGGCGATATAGCCGATACGCCAGCCGGTCATGGCATAGGACTTGGACACGCCGTTGATGAGCAGGGTGCGGGCCTTGATCTCCTCCCCCAGGGCGGCCAGGCTGGTGAACTGCTCGTTGTCATAGGTCAGGCTGTAGTAGATCTCGTCGGACAGGACATACAGGTCGTTGTCCACGCACACCTTGGCGATGCCCTCCAGCTCGCTGCGGCTGTACATCATGCCGGTGGGGTTGCAGGGGTTGTTCAGGATCATGCACTTGGTCTTGGGGGTGATGGCGGCGGCGAGCTTCTCGGCGGTGATCTTAAAGTGCTCGGCCTCGGTGGTGTCGATGACCACGGGCACGCCGCCTACCATGCGGATCAGCTCGATATAGCTGACCCAATAGGGGGCGGGGAGGATCACCTCGTCCCCAGGGTTGACCAGGGCGCGCAGGGCCACATAGACGCATGTCTTCGCGCCGTTGGACACGGCGATGTCCTTGAAGTCATAGTCCAGCCCGCAGTCGGCCTTCAGCCGCTGGCAGATGGCCTTGCGCAGCTCCACGGTGCCCACGCTGGGGGTATAGCGGGTATCGTTGTTGCGGATGGCCTGGATACCGGCCTCCTTGATGTGGTCGGGGGTGGGGAAATCGGGCTCGCCCGCGCCGAAGCCGATGACGTCCTGGCCCTCGGCCTTCATCTGCTTGAACATGGCGTCGATGGCCATGGTGCTGGAGGGCTGGATGGCAAGTGCGAACTCAGACAAAGATTTCATAAAAGATTCCTCCCGTCGGGCGGCCCGGCTTCTCCCGGTCTCCGCTCCTATCTCACTTCTGAAAGGCGTCCGGCCCCGGCGTCAGGCCCTCTCCTCGGCGGCCCGTTTCAGGTAAAATTCGGACAGATCAAATTCCTCTCAGAGACTGTTTGCATGGGATATTATACCCACGAACTTGCAAAAGTGCAATAGATTTTTTCATTCTTATGGTAAAAATGAATTTTGCAGCCAAAGGAGTTTCAGAATTCGTCATTTTTCACGACAACCTCCCCTCTCCCCCGCTCCCCCAAGGGTTTGGGGCTTTTGGCCGCTTAAAAAATCGGGCCTGCTTTGGGGAAATACGCCGGAAAAACAAGGCGCGGACCGGGGGCGTTCTGCCTCGGTCCGCGTCTGGGTGTCAAAAGAGAAACTGAAATTTTTGCAAGTTTTGGGGGTCAAATTTTCTCCCGGATGAGCTGGCCCATCTTCTGGGTGCCGATGGCCTGCTGGCCGGGGGCGGCGATGTCGGCGGTGCGCCAGCCCTCGTTGAGCACGGCGTCCACCGCGTCCTCAATGGCCTTGGCCTCCTGGGGCAGCTGGAAGGAATAGCGGAACATCATGGCCACAGACAGGATGGTGGCCACGGGGTTGGCCTTGTCCTGCCCGGCGATGTCGGGGGCGGAGCCGTGGATGGGCTCATACAGGCCGGGGGCGGTGTCGCCGATGGAGGCGGAGGGCAGCAGGCCGATGGAGCCGGTGATCATAGATGCCTCGTCAGACAGGATATCGCCGAACATGTTCTCGGTGACCACCACGTCGAACTGGCCGGGGTCCCGGACCAGCTGCATGGCGGCGTTGTCCACCAGCACGTCCTCATAGGCCACGTCGGAATACTCTTTGGCCAGGCGGTGCATCACCTCCCGCCACAGGCGGGAGGACTCCAGCACGTTGGCCTTGTCCACGCTGGCGACCTTTTTATTGCGCATCCGGGCCAGCTCGAAGGCGCGGCGGCCGATGCGCTCGATCTCCATCTCGGAATAGGCCATGCGGTCGGCGGCCTCGATGCCCCGGTCCGCGGTCTCATACCGCTCCCGCTTGCCGAAGTACACGCCGCCGGTGAGCTCCCGGACGATCATCAGGTCGATGCCCTTCTCGGCGGTCTCCTTCTTCAGGGGGCAGGCCCCGGCCATGGCGGGGCGCAGGGCGGCGGGACGCAGGTTGGCGTACAGCCCCAGGTCCTTGCGGATGGACAGCAGGGCGGTCTCGGGCCGCTGGGTGGGGTCGCTGGAGTGGCCCCACTTGGGACCGCCCACCGCGCCCAGCAGCACCGCGTCGCAGGCCTTGCACTTCTCCGCCGTGCCGTCGGGATAGGACTTGCCCACCGCGTCGATGGCGCAGCCGCCCATCATCACATCTGTAAATTCAAAGCTGTGGCCGAACTTGGCGCCCACGGTCTCCATGACCTTGACCGCCTCGCCCACCACCTCGGGGCCGATGCCGTCGCCCCGGATCAGCGCGATCTTATAATTCATTTCGCCACACCTCTCGCTTTCAAAGAATTCAGCAGGCCGCCGCTCTGGATGATGCCGTTGATAAAGGCGGGGAAGGGCGCGGCCTGATAGGTCTTGCCGGTGGTCTTGTCGGTGATCACGCCGCTGTCAAAGTCCACGTCCACCTGGTCCCCGGCCTGGATCTCCTCCGCGGCCTGGGGGCACTCCACGATGGGGAAGCCGATGTTGATGGAGTTGCGGTAGAAGATGCGGGCGAAGGAGGGGGCGATGACGCACTTCACGCCGCAGGACTTGATGGCCAGGGGGGCGTGCTCACGGCTGGAGCCGCAGCCGAAGTTGGGCCCGGCCACGATGATGTCCCCCTCCTCCACGGTGGAGGAAAAGTCGGGGTCGATGTCCTCCATGCAGT
>URNZ01000035.1 GCA_900549405.1 uncultured Eubacteriales bacterium
CCAGGCCGGGCTTGATGAAGTTGTTCACCATCTCGTTCACCCGGCTGCGGGGCTCCAGAAAGTCGGTGTTCTCCAGCAGATCCTGGATCTTATCGGCGTACTTGGACAGGCGGAAGAAATAGGCCTCCTCCTCCGCGTCGGTGACGGGGCGGCCACAGTCGGGACAGCAGCCGTCCTTCAACTGGCTCTCCGTCCAGAAGGACTCGCAGGGGGTGCAGTATTTGCCCTTATAGGTCCCCTTGTAGATGTCCCCCTTGTCGTACATCTTTTTGAAGATGCGCTGGATGGACTGGACGTGATAGTCGTCGGTGGTGCGGATGAACCGGTCGTTGCTGATGTTCATCAGCTTCCACAGGTCCTTCACGCCCCGGGGGCCCTCCACGATGCAGTCCACAAACTCCTTGGGGGTGATGCCCGCCTCCTTGGCCTTGTTCTCGATCTTCTGGCCGTGCTCGTCGGTGCCGGTGAGGAACATCACGTCGTAACCGGCCAGGCGCTTATACCGGGCCAGGGCGTCGGTGGCCACGGTGCAGTAGGTGTGGCCGATGTGCAGCTTGTCGCTGGGGTAGTAGATGGGGGTGGTGATATAAAACCGCTTTTTATTCTCCATTGTTGTGATCTCCCTCGTTGTTAATTTCCTTCGTGGGGGCCAGCCGCGCTCCGCCGGAGCGCACCGGACCCATATGGCTCAGCAGGGCCATGGCCCCGGCCAGATCGCTGAGGATAAACGCCGCCGCCAGGGCCAGCCGGAAGAGGTCCAGACTGTCCCCCAGGCTGAGCAGCCCCAGATAGACGCCGAACAGGCAGAAGAACAGCCCCCGGCGGGGATGGGGGTGGGCATAGCGCAGGGCGGCCAGCTCATAGCTGCCCAGCATCAGGAAAGCCACCGCCGCCAGGGCGGGACCATAGTCCATGAGCACCGGGTCGGTGCCGTGGTTTAAGTGGAAGGCGAACAGCCAGGCCAGGCCCGCCGCCGGCTGGACCAGGGACCAGGGACCGGCCTTTGTGGTGATGGGCCCCCGATAGCCCTCCCGCCCCAGCACCAGCAGGGCCGGGCCGGACAGAAAGCTGAGCAGGGCGCACAGCAGCAGGGCGATGGGATAGGTGACAGGATAGGTGGCAGACCCTGCCGCGAGGTTGGCCCGCCAGACGGTCAGCTGGTAAAAGCCCTCCTGTGCAGTGAGGGCGCCCCCGGCCAGCATGAGCAGGGCCCCGGCGGCCATCAGGGTCATATACAGGGCAGAGGGGCAGGGGAGGGCCTCCTCCGCCGTGTTCGGCGGACCCTCCCGCCGCAGGGCCAGCAGCAGGATCGCCGCCACCGCCGCCGTCAGGGCCAGCAGCAGGACGGGGGCGGGGCCGCCGGCGGGGAACAGCAGGGTCTCCGGGTCAAAGTTGACCCGCCGCTGCCACAGGCGCAGGCCCAGTCCCAGGACGCCCCCAATGAGAGCCAGCCCGGGCAGATATACGTTCTTTCCCATGAACGGTGAACGCTCCTTTTTTCTTTGGTACAGATTTTAAGACGCTGTTTTTATGATATACTCCTCGGGGCAAAAAATCAAGGCGGCGGGCCGGTTTCCGACCCATTTCCCGGATATTTTCCCGGCTTTTTCAGGGGCTATTATTTGTGGCGCAGCTTGTCCTCGTGCTTCTTACCGCCGAACTGGCGGGCCACGGCGACAACGAGCATGATGATGCCCAGAATGTTGACCACGCCGGAGGCCCAGTCGGGCAGCATCCCGTGGGTATACAGCATCTGTCCGGCGGCCAGGAAGACCAGGTCCACCAGCAGCAGGCTGCGGGCCACCGGGTCCATGCGGGCGCGGTCCCGCACCTGTTTGTCCGCCAGGGCATTGTCTCGGGCACGGGCCCGGACGGCGGCGCTGGAGTTGTTGTGGCGCTTTTTCGATTTGCTCATAGTGACGCTCCTTCTCGTTCAATGACGCCGCCGCCCACCACCAGGTCGCCGTCGTAAAAGACCACGGCCTGGCCGGGGGTAACGGCCCGCTGGGGCTGGTCAAAGACCACCCGCACCCGGTCCGGGGATATCTGCTCCACGGTGCAGGGCTGCTCGGCCATGCGGTAGCGGATCTTGGCCCGGAGACGCAGGGGGGCGTTTAATTGGTCAAAAGGTATCCAGTTCACGTCGCTGGCGGTGAGGGTATCAGAGAACAGGGACGCGTTGTCCGACAGGACCACGGCGTTGTCCTCTGGCCGCACCTGCTTGACATACAGCCGCCCGTGGTTAGAGGACACCCCCAGCCCCCGGCGCTGGCCCACGGTGTAGCCCACGATGCCCGTGTGCTCCCCCAGGACGTGGCCCTCCTGGTCCAGAAACGGCCCGTGGGGATAGGTCTTTCCCGTGTGGCGGCGGATAAAGGCGGCATAGTCCCCGTCGGGGACGAAGCAGATGTCCTGGCTCTCGTGCTTTTTCGCGTTGATGAGTCCCTGCTGGGCGGCGATGGCCCGGATCTCGTCCTTGGACAGGTCCCCCAGGGGGAACAGACTGTGGACAAGCTGGTCCTGGGTCAGGTTATACAGCACATAGCTCTGGTCCTTCTCCGGGTGGAGGGCCTTGTACAGCAGCCACCGGCCGCTGCCTCGGTCATAGCTTAGGCGGACATAGTGCCCCGTGGCCACATAGTCCCGGTCCAGCTCCTTCGCCCGCTGGAGCAGGGCACCGAATTTGAGATATCGGTTGCAGTCGATGCAGGGGTTGGGGGTCTCCCCCTGCTCATAGGCGCAGGCGAAGCGGTCCATCACCTGGCGGTGGAACTGGCGGGAGAAGTTGAACACATAATAAGGAAAGCCCAGCTGCCGGGCCACCGCCCGGGCGTCCTCCACGTCGTCCAGGGAGCAGCAGCTGCTCTCCCCCTCCACGCCCACATCTCCGTTGTCAAACAGCTTCATGGTCACGCCGATGAGGTCGTGGCCCGCCTGTTTTAAAATCCAGGCCGCCGTGGAGCTGTCCACGCCGCCGCTCATGGCAACGGCCACCTTTGCGCACATGCTGCGTCCCCCTCTCTGGAGCACTGGGTTACATAACGCCCAGTATCAGGAAAATCAAAATGGATAACGGTCATTTTGCCCAACCGCTTGAGAATACTTTTTGCAGTATATCACACTTTTTTTCCGTCGGCAACCACCGGGAAAATCACGCCAAACCCCACAGGCCCAACCGTTTGCAGGAAAACGGCCTTTCCGAATACATATTGTATTGCTTGGTTTTTATACAGCGAACAGGCACAATATCTTGTAGACCCGTACAATTTACAAACGAGACAAAGCGTGATATACTTCATTCCCGGTGATCAGAGAGATCAAATAACTTTCCGGCGGCAGCCCTGCCGCCGTTTTCCATCTGTTTGTTCATACCAAACAGAAAACTTGAGAGGAGTGCGCACCGTGAAAGTAATCAAGCGAGACGGAAAGATCGTCGATTACGACCGGAGTAAGATCGTCCGTGCCATAGAGAAGGCCAATGCAGAGGTAGCCCCCGATGAGCGGCTGTCCAAGGACCGCATCGACGCGGTGATCGACCGCATCGAGGCCCTGAAGCGCCCCCGGATGCTGGTGGAGGATATCCAGGACCTGGTGGAGCAGGGGCTGGTGGAGGAGAACAAGTTCCACCTGGCCAAAACCTATATCATCTACCGCTATAACCGGGCCCTGGTGCGCAAGGCCAACACCACCGACGAGTCCATCCTGTCCCTGCTGCGCAATGAGAACCAGGAGCTGGCCGAGGAGAACTCCAACAAGAACACCATGATCGCCGCCACCCAGCGGGACTACATCGCCGGCGAGGTGAGCCGGGACCTGACCCGCCGTCTGCTGCTGCCTGATGTCATCTCCAAGGCCCACGACGAGGGAGCCATCCATTTCCACGACGCGGACTATTTCGTCCAGCCTATCTTCAACTGCTGTCTCATCAACATCGGGGACATGCTGGACAACGGCACCGTGATGAACGGCAAGCTCATCGAGTCCCCCAAGAGCTTTCAGGTGGCCTGCACCGTGATGACCCAGATCATCGCCTGCGTGGCCTCTAACCAGTACGGCGGCCAGTCGGTGGACCTGCGCCACCTGGGCAAATACCTCCGCCGCAGCCGGGAGAAGTTCCGCCGCCATATCGAGGCCGACTGCGCCGGTCACGCCGACGCCGAGACCCTCCACCGCCTGGTGGAGGACCGGGTGCGGGACGAGCTGAAGTCCGGTGTGCAGACCATCCAGTATCAGATCAACACCCTGATGACCACCAATGGCCAGTCCCCCTTCGTCACCCTGTTCCTGAACCTTCAGGAGGACGACCCCTATCTGGAGGAGAACGCCATGATCGTGGAGGAGGTGCTGCGCCAACGCCTGGAGGGCATCAAGAACGAGGCCGGGGCCTATATCACCCCCGCCTTCCCCAAGCTGGTGTATGTGCTGGACGAGCACAACTGCCTGAAGGGCGGCAAGTATGACTACATCACCGAGCTTGCCGTAAAGTGCTCCGCCAAGCGGATGTACCCCGACTATATCTCCGCCAAGAAGATGCGGGAGAACTACGAGGGCAACGTGTTCTCCCCCATGGGCTGCCGCTCCTTCCTGTCCCCCTGGAAGGATGAGAATGGCAACTATAAGTTCGAGGGCCGCTTCAACCAGGGCGTGGTCTCCCTGAACCTGCCCCAGATCGGCATCCTGGCCCGGGGGGACATGGACAAGTTCTGGTCCCTGCTGGAGGAGCGCCTGGACCTGTGCTATCAGGCCCTCATGTGCCGCCACAATGCCCTGAAGCAGGTGCGGTCCGACTCCTCCCCCATCCACTGGCAGTATGGTGCCATCGCCCGCCTGCCCAAGGGCGCGCCCATCAAGCCCCTGCTCTACGGCGGCTACTCCTCCATCTCCCTGGGCTATATCGGTCTGTACGAGGTGACCAAGCTGATGACCGGCGTGAGCCACACCCAGCCCGGCGGGACCGAATTTGCCCTGAAGGTGATGAACCGCCTGCGCAAGGCCTGCGACGACTGGAAGGCCAAGACCAACATCGGCTTTGCTCTGTACGGCACCCCGGCGGAGAGCCTGTGCTACCGCTTCGCCCGCATCGACAAGGAGCGCTTCGGCACGATCCCTGACGTAACCGACAAGGGTTATTATACCAACAGTTATCACGTGGACGTGCGGGAGCACATCGACGCCTTCCACAAGTTCACCTTCGAGTCCCAGTTCCAGAAGATCTCCACCGGCGGGTGCATCTCCTATGTGGAGATCCCCAACATGCGCCACAACCTGGAGGCGCTGAAAGAAGTGGTGCGCTTCATCTATGACAACATCCAGTACGCCGAGTTCAACACCAAGAGCGACTATTGCCAGGTGTGCGGCTTCGACGGGGAGATCATCATCAACGATGACAACCAGTGGGAGTGCCCCGTCTGCCACAACAAGGACCGGGCCAAGATGAACGTCACCCGCCGCACCTGCGGCTATCTGGGCGAAAACTATTGGAACGTGGGCAAGACCAAGGAGATCAAAGCGCGGGTGCTGCATCTGTAAGTTTAAATTATAACCGAAAAATTTTTATAACCAAAAAATTTTTCTAACAATTTTATTGCAAAAACAAGTGTAAACTCAAAAAACAGACGTAAAAACCGCTACAATGCTTGTAACTACAAGGATTGTAGCGGTTTTATTCTTCTTAAATTGTAAAAAATGGGATTACACTATCGAGATTTATAGATCGCAAGCAAATTGCATTACTGCGAACAGTAACTGTTATCCGTTACTACACTACCTCATGGGCCAGCCATCGGCGGCTCTTAAACCGTATCGTAAATACAATTCCACGAACGGTCCAATCTGTAAACATACCGATCCACACGGCAATCGGGCCAAATCCATGGACGCGGCAAAGGTAAATACAGAGTGTTACCCGGAACAGCCACATGCTGATGCAGGAGAGAATCATGGAAAAGCGCACATCTCCTGCTGCCCGCATGCCGTAGGCCGGAACAAAAGCAAGTGTCCATACAATGGGTTTTACGACTGTGATCCATCCTATCATGTAAAAGCACATCTTTGCACTCTCCGGTTCCATGCCGCCTAACATCGTAACCGGTCTTGTCAGAATGTACACCAGGGCACAGCAGCCGATAATCACAGCTTCCGCTATTACCGATAACTTTTTGATGTAATAGATGGCCTCATCCTGGCGTCCGGCGCCCAGGCACTGGCCCACCACCGTCATCATGCCGATTCCGATGCCGATGGCCGCAATACCGTTTAAATTCTCCAGAATGTTGGTCATGGCCTGAGCCGCAATGGCGATGGTTCCAAGGGTCGATACCGTTGACTGAATGGCCAATTTTCCAAACTGGAACATTGCATTTTCGATTCCATTGGGAATTCCAAGAGACAGAATTCTTCTGATCCGCTGTCCATCTGGACGGATTCTCCCATATCCATAGACAGCGATCTCCTGCTTTGGATTCCTTAAAAAAGCCAGGACAACCACCGCTGAGATCACCCTGGAACCGAGCGTGGCAATAGCCGCTCCAGCCACTCCCAGATGAAATCCCCAGATCAACACCGCATTTCCGGCAATATTAAGTCCGTTAGAGACAACCGCGATGGTCATCGGAAGACGTGTATTCCCCTGCGCCCGATAAATCGATGAGCCGGCATCATAAAGAGCTATAAAAGGAAATGAAAGCGCCGTGTAAAAGAAATAAATCCGTGCCGCCTCCATAACATCCGCTTCCACGCTGCCGAAAATCAACCGGAGCAACGGTCCCCTCGTCAGCAGGCATACCGCCATCACCGCCGTCGAGATACTTGCTACTACGAATACCAGCTGCCTGGCCGATTCTTCTGCATTTTTCTTATCCCTCTGCCCGATATACTGGGAACAGACGATGGTGCCGCCTGCTGCCAACGCATAAAATGCCTGTATCACCAAGATATTGATGGAGTCCACCAGCGATACAGCCGAGATTGCTGCCGATCCCACATTGCTGACCATAATGCTATCCGCTGTTCCCATCAGCGAATTCAAGAGTTGTTCCACTACAAGAGGAACCAGAAGCATCCATAAATCATGGTTGCTGAAGAGATGTTTTTCCGAATTATTTTTTTCCATACGCCGTCCTGTGTCTTTCTATGATGCCAGATCAACTTTCTGATACCGTCACGGTTCACGTATACATGCCCAACAAGATGATTTTTCCGGTGCTTCGCAAACAGTCACCTGGTATCACAGTTTGGCTATTGTTTTATCCCGATATGGTCATACTGTCAATATAGAGCCATTCTTTATTTCTCTTCATTCGCCAACGATAGTATCCGGGCGATTGACCGTTGAATCATAGAAACACGCCCCGCAGGCTGGCAGACGACCATTTTTTGATTATTTCCGCTGTTCCAGCGCTTCGATCTCCTCTTCGATCTCCTCCACGTCCTCTTTCAGGAACATGAGCAGGAAGCCAACGACCAGCAGGGCGCAGGAGAGCCAGATAGTGCCCATACCGAACTGGGTGATGCCCCAGCCGCCCAGGCCAGCGCCCAGGGCGAAAAACAGGATGATGGCGAAATAGTGTCCTGCCTTGCGCAGGGGCTCGCGGTTGCGGGTGCGGAAAAAGGCGCACAGGGAGTCCATACCGCTGCGCAGGTTGCCGATGCACATGGTACTGGCGAAGGCATAGCCGTTGACCTTGCGGAAGGCCTGCACCTGCATAGCACAGGAGAAGGAGACGGCGGCATTGGCCAGCATATTCAGGGACGCGGGCATCAGGCCCACGGCGAACAGAGTCACGATCTCCTCCAACAGGATAAGCTGTCGCCAGTGGATGCGCGTTCCCTGCTGAAAGCGGTAGCGCATACCCTCGGCGGCAGCGATACCCAGGGCGAAGAAGACCAGCGGCACCAGATAATGGGGCACTTTGGCCCAGTTCCCGGTGAACAGATTCTGGCTGAGCAGGACGATGTTGCCCGTCTGGGCGTTGGCGAACACCTCGCCCCGGGCGATGTAGGTATAGGCATCCTGCAGCCCGCCGGACAGGGACAAAAACGCCGCCGTCAGCAGGGCCTCGGACATCTGCCCGCGATGCTTGTGATGACGCATAAAAACGACCTCCCGGATTTTTCTCGCTATACCATAGCACAAAAATATCTCCGGCGCAAGCGCTCCGGGGACAAAAACAGGCCGCCGCAGAATATCACTGCGGCGGCCCGGCGTGCGCTTGGATTTACGCCTTGCGGATAATGCCCATGGGGGTACACTCGCTGGACTGGCCCAGGGGGTTGTCCCCCAGGATCTTGGCCAGCTGGTCCAGAGTGGGCTGCTGCTCGGAGAAGCCCAGGATGTTGGCCCCCAAATCGTTGATGTCCACAATGGCCACGGGGTGGCCCAGGGCGCGGGCCAGGCGCTTGGAGGTGCCCATGGGGTCGTCGGGGGTGAGGACCACATAGTGGTCATAGGGGGGGATGGTCCCCTCGGTGGGGCCGTCGATGCCCCGGGCCTTGGGACCGGCCACGGTGTAGAACCAGCCCTTTTTGCCCAGGATCTTGCCCACTACGCTGCAAAAGGCGGCGAACAGGATGCGGGGGGTGCCGCACTCCTGAAGGGCCATCTCCATGGTCTCGGGGATGCCCAGGCCGATGCCGGCGGGGGTCTTGGTCACATAGCGGCTGAGGGTGACGGCCAGCTTGCGGGGCTTGATGTCCTCCATGGGGATGGCCCGGTTCTGGGTGCAGGCCACCGACTTTTCCGAGCAGAACAGGATGTCCCCGTCCTGCATCTTGTCCTTGGCGTATTTCACCACCACGTCGGCATAGTCGTCCTTGTTGGTGATCAGGTGGGTCTTCACGGGAATGCGCTGATAGTCCACGCCGTCGACGGTGCGGACCAGCTGCTTGCCCGGGTTTGCGCTGTGCAGTTCCTCGCTCATGGCAGGTGCTCCTCTCAAAAAACGGGGCCAGTCGCCCCTGTATTGGTCATTTCACGGCCCCCATTATAACACCGGGGACGGGGCCGCGCCACATCTTTTCCACAAAATTCTTGGGTTTGTGGAGAAAAAACAAAAGTTATGCCAGCTCGCCCCGGAGCGCGCCCTTTTCCACCGAGGAAATGTGCACATCCCGCAGGCAGTTGTGGAGGTTTTCCTCGCTCTCCACGCAGACGGGGACATAGCGGGTGGTGTAGCCGTGCCACGCCCCGTCCCGCTGCTCCTCGAACAGGACGGAGACTGTCTCTCCCAGCCACCGGCTGAGGTAGCGCTGTTCCATCGCTCCCGCTACGGCGGCGGCACGGTGGGCACGCTCCTCCTTCACGTGATTCAGGATCTGGTCGGGGCGCTGGGCCGCCGGGGTACCCGGGCGCTTGGAATAGGGGAAGATGTGCATGGAGGAGAAGGCGCATTTCTGGATAAAGTCCAGGGTCTGGACAAACTCCTCCTCCGTCTCCCCGGGGAAGCCCACGATCAGGTCGGTGGTGACGGCGGGGCGGTCAAAATATTGGTTCAGGAGCCGGACGCTCTCGTAATAGCGGGCGGTGTCATACTTCCGGTTCATGCGCTTGAGCACCGCGTCGCAGCCGCTCTGCATGGACAGGTGGAAGTGGGGGCACAGGTTGTTAAGCTGGGCGGCCCGGCGGCAGAACTCGTCGGTGATGGTCCGGGGCTCCAGCGACCCCAGTCGGATGCGGCAGGCCGGGGCGGCCTGACACACGGCCTCGATGAGGTCGATGAGGGAGGAGCCATCCTTCAGTTCCCGGCCCCAGGAGGAGATCTCGATGCCGGTGAGCACCAGCTCCCGATAGCCCTCTGCCGCCAGCTGGGCGGCCTGGGCCTTGGCCTCTTCCAGAGGAAGGGAGCGGATGGGCCCACGGGCATAGGGGATGATGCAATAGGTGCAGAAGTTCACGCAGCCGTCCTCCACCTTCAGCATGGCACGGGTGCGGCCCTCCAGCCCGCCGGCGGGCAGGACCTCGAAATGGCGGCGGCTCATGGCGTTGTCCAGGGCGGTGACGGGCTGGCGCTCCCGCCAGGTCTGCTCCAGCAGGTCGGCAAAGCCCGCCCGGTCCCCGGTGCCCGCCACCAGGTCGATGGACAGGTCGGCCATGTCCTCCGGGTGGGTCTGGGCGTAGCAGCCGCACACGGCCAGGATAGCGTCCGGGGCGGCCTTGCGGGCCCGGCGGATCATCTGGCGGGACTTTTTGTCGCTGACCGCCGTGACGGAGCAGGTGTTGATGACATAGGCGTCCGCCTCCCCCTCGAAGGGCACCAGCTGGTGCCCCCGGGCGGTCATCATCTGCTCCATGGCCTGGGTCTCATACTGGTTCACTTTGCAGCCCAGAGTGTAAAAAGCAACTTTCATCAGGGTTCCTCCGGTTCGTCGATGTCCTGGGGCAGCAGCTCCATCAGCTGCTCCCGGGTGGGGGCGTCCAGCAGGGCCACCCGGTCAGACTGGCGGGTGACCGCCTTTTCAAACAGGTTGCGCACGTCCCGGGCGTTGCCGAAGTTCTCGTCCCTGTTTTCATACAGCTCGTCCAGCAGCTTGCGGGCCGCGTCCTCCCCCTCAGTGGACAGGGTATAGCCGCCCCGGTTACACATGGACTGGAAGATCTCCAGCAGCTGGGGGGCGGTGTAGTCCTCAAAATAGAAGTATTTGTTGAACCGGGACTCCAGACCCGGGTTGGAGTGGATAAATTTCTCCATCAGGTTGGTATAGCCCGCTACGATGACGATGAGGTCGTCCCGGTGGTCCTCCATGTTTTTCAGCAGGACCTCGATGGCCTCCCGGCCAAAGTCGGTGGCGCTGTCCTGGTTCACCAGGGCATAGGCCTCGTCGATGAACAGCACGCCGCCCAGGGCCTTCTGCACCGCCTCCTGGGTCTTCAGGGCCGTCTGGCCCACATAGCCCGCCACCAGGCCGGAGCGGTCCACCTCCACCAGCTGGCCCTTGCTGAGCACGCCCACCGCCCGATAGATCTGGGCCAGCAGCCGGGCCACGGTGGTCTTGCCCGTGCCCGGGTTGCCCAGAAAGACCAGGTGCAGGGACATAGGGGGCACAGGCAGGTCGGCCTGCTGCCGCAGCTTTCGCACCTTTACCAGGTTGATAAGGCTCTTCACATCTTTCTTTACCTGGTCCAGGCCGCACAGGCCGTCCAGTTGAGCCAGTAGCTCGTCCAACGTGGGCAGGGGCTTCTCCTCGGGCTGGTCCTGAGTTTGGGCCTTATCCTGTTCCTGGGTCTGCTTCTGGGGCGCGGCCGGGGCCTGAGAGGCGGACTTGCCGGGGGTGCGGCGGGAGACATAGTCCCCGGCGTTCACCCCGGGGCTGTCGGACCGAATGCCGTCTAAGCGGCACTGCTCCAATAAAATGTCGTTGCAGGCGTTCACGTAGCCCGCCTCCGCCTCGCTCACCCCGCCGTCGGCAGAGGCGAACAGCAGCAGGAGGAGGGTGAGCTGGTCGGCAAAGCGCCGGGACAGGTCGCTGGCGTGCTGCCGGTCATAGGACCGCAGGTCGGCAAAGAAGGCGGGGGGGCAGAAGTCCCCGGCCTGGGCCACGCCGGTGGCCACCTCCCAATAGAGGGCGGCGGGAGCGGGATTGCCCTGGGACCACACGGCGTTATAGATATCCACCTGGCGCTGCTCCACGCTCTCGCCCCCGGCCTTCCACAGCCCCAGCAGATACTGGCGGAAATAACCGTCCAACTGGTGGCTGAAGGTCATGCGCAGGGCAGGGGCGGGGATCAGGGCCCGATAGGCGGCCACCGTCTGCGTATATTGCTGATGAAGCTCCTCCGGCGTAAGCGCCTGCATGGTGCCCCAACTCCTTTCTGAAAAATGCCGCGCCTGTCATTGCGAGGAGGTCCGCAGGACCGACGCGGCAATCCGTAACTCGCGTCCCTTGGCCCCCTTGTTGAAGGGGGCTGTCAGCGAAGCTGACTGAGGGATTCCGGTTTTAGGAGAGCCTTCCTGTGGTCGGAATCCTTCCGTCACGGGCTGCGCCCGTGCCACCTCCCTTTAACAAGGGAGGCTGCTGGACGAGGAGAACGGATCGCCGCGTCGGGCTTTGCCCTCCTCGCAATGACAAGTCTTGATCGAAATATTATTGTACCATTATAAAGGGAAAGCCAACCAGGGTCAAGGACGAGCCTGGCAACCGGGCACAAAAGCAAAAAGAAAAACATCTGCAAAGCAGATGTTTTTCTTTTTGGTGCGCGAGGCGGGAGTCGAACCCGCACGCCCTTGCGAGCACTGGCACCTGAAGCCAGCGAGTCTACCAATTCCACCACTCGCGCATCCATATTTGGTTAACGCTGAAAGTCAGTTGACTTAGCGCAGGACATATACTACCATAATCCCGGCCCGGCTGTCAACTGTTTTTTCGATTTTTTTCAAAGTTTTTTCTCTGGCTTTCCTCAGGACGGCCCGGCTGGGAAATTTGCCCGGAAAAACCGGCTGTTTTTCTGGTTTTCGCCGGAACGGCCTTGACAAGGGTGCAAGGGCATGATAGGATACTTGCAAATCAAATAAATCGGATAGAGGCGCGGTACTCATGCGTATCAAAAAGCGTTCGGCCAGGCAGCCGGCTTTTTGAGAGAGGGTGTACCGCCGAAGGGAGCCGGACCTGCCTGGGCCGTCTTCCTGGGCCGCGGGAGAACATCTTGCGGACTGTCACAAACACGTGGAGCGCTATCCTGCCGTTTTTCAGGCCCCTTGTTACAAGCAGAAAGGGGGAGCAAAGGCGGCGGTATTCAGACGATGGGCGCTTTTGGCGTCCATATTTTTTTGTGCTTTACGACGGTTCGCGCTTGTCCGGCTTGTTTGACCGTGTGTGTTCCGGGGGCGCGGCCCCGAAAAAAGTTTGGGAGGAAATTGAAATGAACGCAAGAAGAGCCTGGCCCATGCGCATCATCCTGGTCGTGATGATGGTGCTGGCCATGACCACCGCCGCCTGGGCGGCCGCCGACCCCACCGAGGAGCCGGGCACCACCATGATCGAGTGTCCCGACTGCGGCACCGTGGGCATCTGCATGAGCTGCTACGGTCTGGACGAAAACTGCGAGGTGTGCGACGGAACATTTGTCTGCGCCACCTGCGGGGGAGAGGGCTATATCCAGTCCCCCAGCCACTTTTACAACACCCCCTTCGCCCTGCTGCCCCCGGTGATCGCCATCGCCCTGGCCCTGCTGACCAAGGAGGTCTATTCCTCCCTGTTCATCGGTATTCTCATGGGCGGCCTGCTCTATTCCAACTTCCAGTTCGAGGGGACGCTGCTCCACGTCTTTGAGGACGGCATCGTGGCCTCCCTGTCCGACAGCTATAACGTGGGCATCCTGATCTTCCTGGTCATTTTGGGCGCCATGGTCTGCATGATGAACAAGGCCGGCGGCTCCGCCGCCTTTGGCCGCTGGGCCCAGAAGAACATCAAGACCCGGGTGGGGGCGCAGCTGGCCTCTATCCTGCTGGGCTGCCTCATCTTCATCGACGACTATTTCAACTGTCTCACCGTGGGCAGCGTCATGCGGCCCATCACCGACAAGCACAACATCTCCCGGGTGAAGCTGGCCTATATCATCGACGCCACCGCCGCCCCCGTGTGCATCATCGCCCCCATCTCCTCCTGGGCCGCCGCCGTGTCCGGCTTTGCCGAGGACGGCCAGGGCCTGAACCTGTTCATCCGCGCCATCCCCTATAACTTCTATGCCCTGCTCACCCTGGTGATGATGATCGGCCTTGTGGTAATGAAGGTGGACTTTGGCTCCATGGCCCGGTATGAGCGCAACGCCATTGAAAAGGGCGACCTGTTCTCCGGCTCCAACCCCTATGCCATGATGGACGACGAGGTGGACGAGAGCAAGGGCTCTGTCATGGACCTGGTGTTCCCCATTGTGGTGCTGGTCATCTGCTGCGTCATCGGCATGATCTACTCCGGCGGCTTCTTCTCCGGGGCCGACTTCGTCACCGCCTTCTCCGACTCCGACGCCTCCGTGGGCCTGATGCTGGGTTCCGCCTTCGGCCTGGTGTTCGCCATCATTTATTATCTCATCCGCCGCTCCATGTCCTTTAAGGAGATGATGGGCTGCATCCCCGACGGCTTTAAGGCCATGGTCCCCGCCATCATGATCCTGACCTTTGCCTGGTCCCTGAAGGGCATGACCGACTCCCTGGGCGCCAAGTATTTTGTCCGGGACTTTGTGCGCACCTCCGCCACCGGGGTGCAGCTGCTGCTGCCCGTGATCGTCTTCGCCGTGGGCTGCCTGCTGGCCTTTGCCACCGGCACCAGCTGGGGCACCTTCGGCATCCTGATCCCCATTGTCCAGAACGTGTTCTCCATGGACAACCCCCTGGCCATCGTGTGCATCTCCGCCTGCATGGCCGGCGCCGTGTGCGGCGACCACTGCTCCCCCATCTCCGACACCACTATCATGGCCTCCGCCGGGGCCCAGTGCGACCACGTCAACCACGTGTCCACCCAGCTGCCCTATGCGGTGTCCTGCGCCGTGATCTCCGGCCTGTGCTATGTCCTGGCCGGCGTGCTGGTGGAGGCCGGTCTGCCCGGCCTGCTGGCCCTGCCCGTGGGCGTGGTGGCCATGATCGCCTTCCTGTACGTAATGAAGCGGAAGCAGGAGCAGGCGGCTTGAGGCTGAGACCCTGAACGAACGCCGCCCTGAGCGCGTAAAGCGCCGGGGCGGCGTTTTTTGACACACTCTTAAAGGAAAGTTAAGAAAGTCCCCATAGCTTTTTTAAACGGGGCATGCTATAATCGATTTACCAAGCTATCGGCTTGAAGGGAAAGGAGGAGCGTATGCTTCCTAGCGCGTTTTGGCTCATCGCGTTGATCGTGCTGCTGGTGGGGGAGGCCATCACCATCGGACTCACCTTCGTCTGGTTCGCGGTGGGCGCTCTGGGCGCCCTGATCGTGTCGGTGCTGGGCGGGGCGCTCTGGCTTCAGGTGGTCGTCTTCCTGGCCCTGTCCGGGGTGACCCTGGCTCTGGCCCGGCCCGTGTTCGCCCGCTTTTTAAAGACCAGCCACGCCGCCACCAACGCCGACCGGGTCATCGGCCAGACCGCCGTGGTCACCGAGCAGATCGACAACCTCAGCGGCACCGGCCAGGTGAACGTGGCCGGACAGATCTGGTCGGCCCGCAGCGCCCACGACGTGGTCATCCCCACGGGGACCGAGGTGCGGGTGCTGAAGATCTCCGGCGTGAAAGTGATCGTAGAGGCCATCTGAGAATAGATTCAAAAAACAGACCGTTGAAAAGAATATAAAAACAACAAGGAGGATACTATGGACAACATTATTTCTGCTGCCTTTGGTTTGATCGTCATTCTGATCGTGCTCATCATCCTGGGCTCCTGCATCAAGGTGGTGCCCCAGTCCCGGGCCTTTGTGGTGGAGCGCCTGGGCGCGTTCCGCACCGTGTGGGGCGTGGGACTGCACATCAAGGTCCCCCTGTTCGAGCGGGTGGCCAAGAACGTGTCTTTGAAGGAGCAGGTAGTGGACTTCCCGCCCCAGCCCGTCATCACCAAGGACAACGTGACCATGCAGATCGACACCGTCATCTATTTCCAGATCACCGACCCCAAGCTGTATGCCTATGGCGTGGAGAACCCCATGTCCGCCATTGAGAACCTGACCGCCACCACCCTGCGCAACATCATCGGCGATCTGGAGCTGGACCAGTCCCTCACCAGCCGCGACCACATCAACGGCCAGATGCGGGCCATCCTGGACGAGGCCACCGACAACTGGGGCATCAAGGTCAACCGGGTGGAGCTGAAGAACATCATGCCTCCCCGCGATATCCAGGAATCCATGGAGAAGCAGATGCGGGCCGAGCGTGAGCGCCGTGAGGCCATCCTTCAGGCCGAGGGCCAGAAGCAGTCTCAGATCCTGGTGGCCGAGGGCGAAAAGCAGTCCGCCATCCTGAAGGCCGATGCCGCCAAGCAGGCGGCCATCCTCCAGGCCGAGGGCGCCAAGCAGGCCAAGATCCTGGAGGCCGAGGCCGAGGCCCAGGCCATCCTGAAGGTGCAGCAGGCCACCGCCGACGCCATCAAGCTCATCAACGAGGCCGCCCCCGGGGAGGGCGTCATCAAGATCAAGGCCCTGGAGGCCTTCCAGGCCGCGGCCAACGGCAAGGCCACCAAGATCATCATCCCCAGCGAGCTCCAGGGCCTGGCCGGTCTGGCCGCCGCGGGCAAGACGGTGTTCTCCACCGAGGAGCCCAAGGCCGAGTAAGCCCGTTTTTCAAAATCTTCTTCCGCCCGGACTGCGCCCTGCGGTCCGGGCGGGAATATTTTTTTCGCCCCCTTGCCAAGGCGTCGGCGGGGCATTATAATAGCCTGCACAGAAGACAAAACGAGAGAAAATTTCCTGCTTGAGAAAGGATATGCTATGGAAGCAACGCAGCAAAAGCAGCCGCTGGATATGCTGAACGGTCCCATCTGGAACAAGCTGCCCCGATATGCCCTGCCCGTGGCGGCCACGGCAGTGCTGGAGCAGCTGTTCAACGCCTCTGACCTGGCGGTGGTGGGCAACTTCACCGGCGAATTCCGCACCGCCGCCGTGGCGGCAGTGGGGGCTAACAGCCCGGTGATCGGCCTGATCATCAACCTGTTTGTGGGCATCGCCCTGGGGGCAAATGTGGTCATCGCCAACGCCATCGGCCAGCAGGACAGCCGGACCGTCCACCGCACGGTACATACGGCGGTGCTCATGTCCGTCATCGGCGGCATTCTGGTGGCCCTGCTGGGCCAGCTGGCCGCCGGGCCGCTCCTGGGGGCGCTGAACGTGCCGGAGGACGTGCTGCCCTTCGCCCTGCGCTATCTGCGCATCTATCTGCTGGGTATGCCCGCCATATTGCTCTATAACTTCGAGGCGGCCATCTTCCGCAGCGTGGGGGACACGAAGGTGCCCCTCCAGGCCCTGGTGGTCTCGGGTATTCTGAACGTGCTGATGAACCTGTTCTTTGTGGCGGTGCTCCACATGACGGTGGAGGGCGTGGCCACGGCCACGGTGCTGGCCAACGTGTTCAGCGCCATCATTCTGCTGCGGCGGCTGATGATCTCCCCCCTGGACATCCGGGTGGAGCCAAAAGCGCTGCGCATCCACGCCGACTGCATGGGCCGCATCCTGCGCATCGGCCTGCCCGCGGGCATTCAGAGCGCCGTGTTCTCCGTGTCCAACATTGTCATCCAGGCGGGCATCAACAGCCTGGGCACGGTGGTCATGGCCGCCTCCAGCGCCGCGCTGAATCTGGAGCTGATGGCGTATTTTGTGCTGAACTCCTTCAGCCAGGCCTGTACCACCTTTGTGGGCCAGAACTACGGGGCCTGGAAGCTGGACCGGTGCAAGAAGACCCTGGCGCTGAGCCTGCTGGAGGACGCCATCGCCACCGCCGCCGTCATCGCCCTGGTGCTGGGCGCCGGAAAGCCGGTGCTGGCCATCTTCAACAACGATCCCCAGGTCATCTCGCTGGGCTATACCCGCCTGGTCCTGGTGTTCTCCGCCTATATGTTCAGCATGATGTACGAGGTCATGTCCGGCTATCTCCGGGGCTTTGGGATCTCCCTCACTCCGGCTGCGCTGACCACCCTGGGCGTGTGCGGCATCCGCATTTTCTGGATCGCCGTGGTCTTCCCCCGCAACCCCACCTTCCGCACGATCATGTATGTCTATCCCATCAGCCTGTCCACCACCGCCCTGCTCATCTTCCTGGCCCTGCTGTGGTTCCGCCCGGCCAAAAGAGCGGCAGAGCGGGAGTGACGCCCACGACCAAAGCCCTCGGGTCCTGATCCAGGCCTGGGGGCTTTTTGCGGCAAAAATGGGGGAACTGCGGCAAGAAATCGAAGAAAACTGACGGCTTAAATTCTGGATTTTTTGCCGGTAACATGGTATACTATAAAACATGAGCGGCTCATCCCGGCGGAAGGAGGCGGATATTATGGCGGATATGTCCATTGCCCAGGCGGCGGAGAAGTGGGGAGTCTCAGAGCGCAGTGTGCGGAATTACTGTGCCCAGGGGCGGGTACCAGGGGCTTATCTGGAGAAAAAGTCCTGGCGCATCCCCCGGGATGCGGAAAAGCCCAAGCGGGCCGGAAAAGTACAGACACGTACCACGCTACTGGATGTACTGCGGGAGGAAAAGGCGGCAAAGTACCCCGGGGGCATCTATCATAAGACCCAGATCGAGCTGACCTATAACTCCAACCACATGGAGGGCAGCCGACTGACCCACGACCAGACCCGCTATATCTTCGAGACCAATACCGTGGGCGCGGAGCACGAGGCGCTGAACGTGGACGACATTGTCGAGACGGCGAACCACTTCCGCTGTGTTGATTTTATCATCGATCATGCCGGGGCGGCTTTAACGGAGAAGTTTATCAAAGAACTCCATCTTATGCTGAAAACCGGGACCAGCGATGCCGGAAAGAGCTGGTTCGCTGTGGGCGATTACAAAAAAGTCCCCAACGAGGTGGGGGGCATGGAAACGGCCCAGCCGGAGGAGGTACACGCCAAAATAAAAGCGCTGCTGGCGGAGTATCAGGACAAAAAACAGGTCGGCTTTCAGGATATTTTGGATCTCCACGTGCGGTTTGAGCGCATCCACCCCTTTCAGGACGGAAATGGCCGGGTGGGCAGGCTGATCATGTTCAAGGAGTGCCTGAAGCATAAGATCGTCCCCTTTATCATCGAGGACGCGCTGAAGCTGTTCTACTATCGGGGCTTGCAGGAGTGGGACCGGGAGCGGGGCTATCTGACAGACACCTGCCTGACGGCCCAGGACAAATACCGGGCCTATCTGGTCTATTTCAGACTGACAGATATCGCGGAACTGAAAGACGACGTCGACCAAAACGGAGGATAAGATATATGACCAACATTCTATTCGTCTGCCACGGCAGGATTTTCTGTTCAGAATGAAAAGTCTCAAATCGTCTTAAATACTTCTATAAATAGCATTTCTTGTGTTCCATTCTCAATTTTACCAATGATTTACCAATATTTCTGGAGAGTCAGACTTGCAAAACCAGAATGAGGAGATTAAAAATATGAGCAAATTGAAACCAAGAATAACGGAAAACGGAATTGATTATATCCTTGTCGGAGATTA
>URNZ01000036.1 GCA_900549405.1 uncultured Eubacteriales bacterium
CGCTGGAGGGTCTTGGCCTCCTCCGGGGGGATGACATAGCGCACGTTCTCGCCAAAGCCAGTGGTCACGCCATAGATGGCCCGGTTCTCCGCCAGAAAGCGGTCAATGAGCCGCCGGTTGGCCCGGATGTTCTCGCAGAACTCCGGGGAGAAGATCAGCTCGGCGTGATAGCGGACCACCGCCATGAACTCCTCCAGGGTGTTCTTGCAGTCGGTGAGACAGACCTGCTTGATGCCGGCCGGATCTTGATTCAAAAGCGTATTCATAAAGGAAAGCTCCCCTTTCTATGTTCATGCGTGCCTGCTTCCAGGCCGCCGTTTGTTCTTACGCTTTTATAAATAGCAAATCCCGTGCCAAGCACTCCCCTTTTGAAAAATTTATTTTCCCGTCAGAAAATAAGCGCTATTTTTACTGAGACACCGGGGTTTCTTTCGTTTTTTCTGCCCCGATGTTTCGGCGTTTGGGACGCTCCGGTCCCATTCCGCTTCAAATAAACTGCAAATTTTTTTGTCATGTGCATAGAAATATTGCATCTCGTCAGCGAGTGGGGCACCAGCCGGGCCGACGGCAGCGGCGGCGTGTTCACCCAGGAGAGCGAGACCTGGCTGAACTTCCTCCACCAAAACGGCATCAGCTGGGCCAACTGGTCCCTCTGCGACAAAAACGAGACCTCCGCCGCCCTGAAACCAGGCACCCCAACAAACCGCCCCTGGACAGGCAACGACCTGACCCCCTCCGGGAAATTCGTCTTTTCGCACTTTTAAGCGGCGGACATTTTCTCCCTTTGCAAACAGGTCTGACTATGATAAAATAAATTGTCAAACAACAAAATTCCCGCTTGAGCGGCGTATCATTGCGAGGCTAACACACCATGATCCAAGACATATTTCCCCATGTATTTCACAACGAATTTCACGAGCGCGAGAGTCTTCCCGGCGATTTTGTCGCCGTTTTCTCCGGCGGGAAGACCTATCTGAGCCAGGGCGGCGCTCTTCCCACCGCGGCGGAGATAAAGGCCCTGGGGGTGAAAGAACACGAGCTGGTCTATCTCTTTGAGATCGATCAGACGGCCTTCTTCCTCCTCTGGACGGTGCCTGATGCCGTAAAAACGGCGCTGGTGGAGCAGGGCACCGGCATATTTCGCAATATGAAACCTACTTATATGGCTCTGGCCGGGTCCACGGCTCTGCACCTGTCCGCCTGGTATCGCTCCAACCGGTTCTGTGGTCGGTGCGGCGCCGCCATGGAGCGGGACAAGGTGGAGCGGGCCATGCGCTGCCCCAGCTGCGACCAGGTGGTCTATCCCCGCATCAACCCGGCGGTCCTGGCGGCGGTGCGCCACCGGGACAAGCTGCTGCTGACCCACTATGCCAACCGGCCCAACGCCACCCGCTATGCCCTGGTGGCCGGCTTCACCGAGATCGGCGAGACCCTGGAGGACACCGTCCGGCGGGAGGTCATGGAGGAGGTCCATCTGCCCATCAAGAACATCCGCTATCACGGCAGCCAGCCCTGGGGCTTTGCCGGGAACATCATGGTGGGCTTTTGGGCGGACCTGGACAGCGAGGACGAGACGGTGATCTTAGACCGCAGCGAGCTGGACGAGGGCGTGTGGCTCTCCCGGGAGGAAATTCCCGTGGACGAGAACCCCGCCTCCCTCACCCACACCATGATCCAGCTGTTCCGCCAGGGGCAGGACCCCAAGTAATTTCTGCAACACATAACGATATACAAACACACAAAAGCAGCCCCTTGGGCTGGCATACTTACGGACAGGAGGAATTTTCAATGGACTTTATGGAAACCGTCAAGAACCGCTATTCCTGCAAAAAATTTGATGGCCGCCCGGTGCCCCAGGACAAGCTGGACGCCATTTTAGAGGCCGGACGCCTGGCCCCCACGGCCAAGAATTTGCAGGAGCAGCACATCTATGTGGCCCAGACCCCCCAGGCCCTGGCCAAGATCGACGGGGTCACCCCCTGCCGCTATGGCGCGTCCACGGTGCTGGTGGTGGCCTTTGACCGGAACAACGTGTTCACCTATCCTGGGGAGCAGCGGGACTCCGGCGTGGAGGACGCCTCCATCGTGGCCACCCACCTGATGCTGGCCGCCGCCGCTCTGGGGGTGGACAGCTGCTGGATCAACTTCTTCGACCCGGCGGTGCTGGCCCGCGACTTAGGTCTGCCGGAGCACGAAGAAATCCTCATGCTCCTGGACCTGGGCTATGCCGCCCCCGGCTTCAAGCCCCTGCCCAACCACACCAGCCGCAAGCCCCTCTCCGACACCGTGAGCTATCTATGAACACCCTGATCGAACTGTATGACGAGCGGGCCATTGAGAACATCCTCGCCCCGGACATGTTCCGCCCCCAGCGCATCGTCTATCTCTGCCCCGGGGAGATCGTCCGGGACCACACCCGCCAGGCCAAGCTGGCTGACTTCTTCCGGCGGCGGGGCTGGGAGCCGGAGCTTGTCTTTGTGGAGGCCAGCCTGTTTAAATCAGACCGCATCCTGCGCCAGCTGATCTCCATCGGGGAGAAGTATCCCGGCTGCGCCCTGGACGTCACCGGCGGCAGCGACGCAGCCCTGTTCGCGGCGGGGATGTTCGCCGCCCAGCGGGGCGTGCCCGCCTTTACTTACTCCCGGAAGAAGAACCGCTTCTATAACATCTCCGGCGCGGCCTTTGCCGACGACCTGACCTGTCCCCTCGCCTATTCCATTGAGGAATTCTTCCTCATGGCCGGAGGGACGCTGCTGCCCGGGCGGGTGGACAACCACATCCTGTCCCGGTATCTGCCCGACTTCGACGCCCTCTTCGCCTGCTTTCTCCAGTTCCGCCGGGAGTGGAGCGATATCGTCGCCTACATCCAGCGCATCTCCCCCGGGGAGTACGGCCAGACCCCGCCCCTGTCCATCTGCGGCGGCTATACGGTAAAGGGCGACCACGGGACCCGGAACACCGCCAACGAGGCGGCCTTGCAGGCCATGGCCCAGATCGATTTCATCCGGGACCTGCACATCGTCCCCGGGGAGCAGGTGTCCTTCTCCTTCCGGGACCTGCACGCCCGCGCCTGGCTGCGGGATGTGGGCAGCGCCCTGGAGCTGTACGCCTATAAGGCCTGCGTCGACTCCGGCATCTTCCACGACGTCATCAGCAGCGCCGTGGTGCGCTGGGACGAGGTGCTGGGCCACGGCAGCGTCTCCAACGAGATCGACGTGATGGCCGCCCGGGGCGTGATCCCGCTGTTTCTCAGCTGCAAGGCCTGCGACGTGAAGACGGAGGCCCTGAATGAGCTGGCCATCCTCCGGGACCGCTTCGGCGGAAAGGGGGCCAAAGCGGCCATCGTCACCACCGAGCCATGCCACGCCGCCGCCCGCCACCGGGCCGCCCAGCTGGGTATCGCCGTCATTGATTTAGAAGAGCTGAAAACCGGCCAGCTGGTCCACCGGCTGAAGGTCATTATGAAAGTGGAATAAGCAAAAAGCAGACGCTCACAAACCCGTGGGCGTCTGCTTTTCTGTTCTCTTTAATGGCGGCTATATTTTTGGGCCAGCTGGGCCATCAGCTCCTCCATGGTGGGGGCAGTTTTTTCTTCCGGCGGCTTCGCCAGTTCCCCCTCATCCGCCCGGAAGTCGGCCACGGTGGGCAGAGGCTGGCGGACGTTTTTATACTCCTCCAGGGCCATATAGCCCGCCCTCTCCCCTGGCTGGATTTGGCGGCGGAGATAGAAAAAGTCCTTTATCTCCGCCCGGCTGCGGATGGACGGCTGCTTCAGCCGCAACCTGTCTGCGGCATAGCGGTCATAGGCGCGGATGTAGTCCTCCACCCGGTCCGTCCGGTCCGCCCCTGCCGGGCCGCACAGATTTTCAGGGCTGTACAGCTCTGTCGGGTCCGTCTCCACCAGCCGGTCGATGTGCAGTTCCATCCGGCCCAGGCCCAGGGGCTTGCCCATGCCCAGGCTCTGATAGCAGCCCTCATCCAGCCGCAGGCACCACAACAGCAGGCCCAGCTCGTCCTCGTGGAGGTTCTGAAAGCGAATGACCCCCCGGAACCGGGTCCCCTTGGGCAGGGGCCGCAGCGTGGACTGGACCTTCTCTTTTCCCGCCGGGACCTTTCCCGGCTCTTTCAGCCAATATTGCTTATAGCCCCGCAGGCGGAAGCCCTCCTGGGCATAGTTTTTCCCCTCCGCCACATAGCCGGGGTAATAGCTGGGCTTGGGTCCCGCCAGCACCGCCCCCAGGGGCGGCTCCGGCTTCACCTGGCCCAGGGCGGGAAGATCGCCGAAAGACACCCTTGAGCGATAGGCCCCCTCCGGCCCCGCAAAGCCCAATATCCCGTGGGGATAGTCCACCCCCGGCTCGGCCTGGGCGTCCCGGTGCCGCTGGGGCAGGCCCTGGGACAGGGCGCTGCCATAGCCGATGCGCAGAAACAGGCTCATACCGAAGTAGGTGTGCCCCTCATGGCGGAGGTAGAAGACGGGCTTCTCCTCCCCCGCTCGGGGCAAGGCCCAAAAGTTTGCCCGGCCCAGCACATTTTTCCGGTTCTCCCAGTCCTCCTGATAGGACAGCACGTCCTGGTCGCTCAGCTCCAACGCCGGTTTGTCCTCGTCCGCCTGGGGGAAGAGATACAGGTGGTTGGGCCTGCCCACCGGCCTGCCCGTGACCAGCAGCATCCCCCGCTCCATGCCGGGGACGGGGGCGGCGCTGCGGCGGAGGGCCGTGACCCTCTCACCCACCGCCCGATAGGCCACCGGCACGGCCTGGGCCGGGTCCAGACCCAGGGCCGCCGCGTCCGGGTGCTTTCTGGACACCCGGAGATAGGTCCCGGCCACCGGCCGGATGACGTATCCCCTGCCGGTGCTGCGCAGATATCCGGCCCGGACCTTGGTGGGGACGGAAACAGACCGCCCCCGGTCAACCTTCCGGGTCTCCACCCCCAGGGCCGCCTGGTAATACGCTTTCAGGGCGCCCCCGGCGCTCCCCCGGGCCGCCGCCATCTCCCGGAAGTAGATCTGCACGTCCTCAAAGTCCTCCCCCGGATGGACGCATCCAAAGCCCAGTATCTGCATGTTCTGCCGCACCATGCCCCGGATGGTGGAGCCGGGCAGGGCGTATTGACCGTTAGGGGCACGGAAAAAGTTGTCTCTCCCGTCTGAGACGAACACCGGGGTATCCGCCGTCATGGTCACGTGGATCTCCCCGCTTTTCAGGGCCGGGTCGATTTGGTCATGGCGGGGCAGCTCCTCCGGCCCGGCGTAGCGCAGGAGCACCTTCTCGGAGAAGGGCACGAAGTTATAGGGGGCGTGGACTTTGGACTTAGACTGCTCACCCATTCGCTCCGCCCTCCTTCCAGCCGCTCAGCCGGGTGGCCGCGATATAGGCCTGCCCGTCCTCGTCCCAGTCCAGGACACGGGTCACGGTGATGGACCTGCCAAAGCGCGGGTTCTCGATCTGGTACTCCTCCTCCATCACGTGGTCCTCCGGCTCCCCCGTCAGGGCCACGGCACGCAGGCCGTCCTCCCCGGGGAAGAGCCGTATCTCCCGGTCCCGGCTGAAAAAGCGGGCCTCCAGCAGCTCCTCCAGGTCCGCCGTCAGGGGCGTCCGGCCCAGGGCCACCTGGCTGAGGGAGCGGACCCAGGCGAAGGGCAGCTTCTGCCCCGCCTCCAGGGCCGCTTGAATATCTATGGTTTCCTGTTTCATGTCCGTTCCTCCTCCAGCGCGCCCAGCCAGGTCTTGAAGATATCCTCCGGGTCCTCCGCCGTGCAGCGCCGCTCCCGGTCAAAGGTCAGCGACGCCCGCCTGCCGTCTGACAGGGTGGCGGTGAGCCGGTCCACCTGGACATAGCCCCGGCCAATGGCGCCGCCGCTGCCCAGGTTATACAGCCCCGCCCCCAGGTCCCGCAGGGCGTACAGCAGCAGGCCGCAGTCCGCCGGGGCGTCTGGGGCAGAGATGCGCAGTTCTAAGTCGCAGCGCAGCGGCTCCTCGGTGAACAGCCCGCCCCGGATCACGCCGCCGGTAAAGCGGTTGATGCGGATGCGGCTGATCTGCTTTTTCTGGGGCTGGGTGATAACGCCGTCCTCAAAAAATACCTGTCCGGGCAGACCGTTGTCCTCCGCCCCGGCCCCCCGGCCAAACAGGGCCTCTGTCCGCCCTTTGGACAGGCCCAGCGCCGCCGCGATCTGCTCCGCCCTGGCCCGCACTGCCCCCTTTATGGAGGAGCCGGGGAGCACGGGCCGCCCGTTCTCCGTCAGGTTGGGGGTATAGGCCCCCCGCCGTTCCCCATTCTCCAGAGGCGCGCCGGAGCGAATGAGCAGGCTGTCCGCCCGTCCGGTGAGGACAAAGGTCACCCGCCCCCCGCCGGTCTCCTCCGGCAGGGTCAGGAGTTCGTCGGCGGGCTCGTCCGCCAGCCACGCCCGCCGGTCCGCCGGGTCCGTCAGGTCAAAGCACCGGCGGCGGACGGTCAGGCTCACCCGGCCAAAGCCGCCGCTCTTCTGTCCGCCCAGGCGGATCTGGCCGCTGTGCAGGGCCGCCAGCAGTCCTTCCACCGCCCGCAGTTCCCCCTCGTCCCGTGTCAGGCCCAGCCAGGTCAATGTAAAGGAAAACCGGCTGTCAGCGGCGAGGTGGGCCACGTCGAATTTTCCGCCCGCTGCCGCTGTCCCGGTGGCCCGGTCTATACGCAGCCGGGACCGGGTCTGACACTGGGCGTCGGCGTCGAACACCCCGTCAGAGACGATCAGCCGCCCGCTCTGTTTTTGGCTGCCGAACAGTTTCTCGGCCATGTCCGGGTCCAAAGCCGCCAGGTGCTCCCGCATGGCCCCGGCGATGGAGCTGCCCTGGATCAGGGCGGTCCCGTCCCAGCTGCGCAGAATGCGCTCCGTGTCCCCGTCGATCCCGCCGGTGCGCAGGGGCGTGGCGCAGCGGGCCTGGGCCTCATACCGGGCCGCGTAAGTATAGGTCGCCGCCATGTTATCCCTCCTCCCCGCCGTCCCGTTTCCGGCTATAGTCAAACAGCAGGTTCAAAAGCTCCAGCCGCCGGTCCGGGCAGTCCTCCAGCCCCAAGGTCTGGGCCAGGGGGCGGTCCAGCACCTGGTGGACCAGGGCGGCCATCTCCTCAAATTTTTTGCCGTGGCGCGCCCCCCGGTCATTTAAATTCTTCTCTAAATGGGCGTACAGCGCCCCGGTGTCCCGGCCACGGGCGAGGGCCTGCTGGCACAGGGCCTGGAGGGTGCCCAGCTGGCTGCGGGACAGCCCGCACTGCCGGACCTGACCGGCGTGGTCCATGACCCAGCGGTATTCCCCGTCCCGGACGCTCCGGTTCTCCCGGCCCTGAACGGGGCGCTCCACGCTGGCCTTGTTTCGCAAATTCTCAAAGCGCTCCGGGGACAGGAACAGCACCTGGCCAAAGCCCTCCCCCCGGCGGACGCCCAGGCCCTCCCGCTCCACGGCCCGGAGCCGCTCCGGTGGGGGGGCTTCGGAGCAGACCAGCTGGAACAGGCTTCCCCGGTCATACATGGTCACGGCGGGGGCGCGGCATTTCCAGGTGCGGTTATAGCCGCCGAATTCCGCCAGCGCTGTGCCGCAGAAGGGGGCCTCCACCCGCTCCACCCCCAGCTTGTCCGCCAGGGCCGCCAGATTCAGGCCGCAGGGCTCCCCCGTCTCCCCCAGCATGGTCAGGGGGGACACGGCCAGCAGATAAAGTTCTTCTCCCGGCTGTTCGATGGCATAGCCCTCCGCCCAGTCCGGGCCGGGCACCGATTGCAGTTCGGTCACGCTACACTTGCCAAAGCCCTCGAACCGGTCCGCTCCCAGCCAGACTGTGCCATTCAAGATGGCGCCGATCTGCTCCGACAGCCCCTCGTCCTCCAGGGCGATATAGCCCCGAAAAACTTGTCCGGCACTAAGATATCGGGTCTGGAAGGGACGGGGGTCCTCCCCCGTCGCCACATTGCGCTGGATGCGCATGGTCCCGTCGGTCCGGGCGCTCCAGAACCGGATGGTCCCCCCCTCCAACGTGCAGAAGGAGCCCAGCCGGGCCCGTTTCTTTCCCGGGGTAAACGCGCCGTTTACCACCACGCTCTCCAGCCCCGTCTCCTCCTTGGTCTCGTAAAAGCCCCGGATGGCGGGCAGCACGGGGCCGTCCACGGGGGCGGGCACCGCGTCTAGGAACCGGGTCCCGTCAGACAGCAATGCCTGGCGATTGGCCCGGAACCACTCCGGCACCTGGGCGGCCAGGGCGCTCATCACCATGCCCCGGACGGCGGAGCCGGGGATATAGCCCCGGGTCTCATAGCTGTTCTCCCCGCTGCGGCTCAGGTCGGTGATGAGCACCGGCGTCTGGGTGGTCAGGGTATAGCGGAGCCACCGGCCCCTCACCTGGGGGCGCTCCCCCTCGGGCTGAGCCAGCCGCACTCCCCGGAGCCGCACCCGGCCAAAGCCCCGGCTGCGCAGGGTGCCCGCCCACTTGACGCCCGCCAGGGCGTCCAGCAGCAAAGCCTCGTCCTCTTCGGCGCAGGTCAGCTGGCCGGAGAAGCGCAGCCCCCGGCGGATGCAGGCCGCCATGCGCAGGGACCCGGTCTTCACCACGCCCCCCTCTAAGCTGGTAAAGGTCCTGGTGGAATAGCAGTCCTCCGGGTCCGCCGGGGGCTGCTCCAGGGTCAGGGCGGTGAAGTGGACCCGGCGGGCCTCCTCTGTGCCATCCCAGCCGGACAGGCCCAGCATGGCGTCCGCGTCCTCTGTGCCCTGCCCGGTCCAGGCCGCCAGGTTCTCCAGGCTCTCCCGCAGCAGTCCCTTCAGGGTGCTGCCCTTGAAATAGGGATAGCCCCTCTCGTCCCGGCACACGGCCACGTCCTCCCCGCCGGGGACGCTGTAGCCTGAGCCGAAGATGGCGTCGGACAGCAGTTCCATGGTCACCTGTATGGTCACGCTCATGCCTGCACCTCCTCAAGGTCCACCCCGTGGTCGATGAGCTCCACCCCGTCGAAGAACAGGCAGCGGTCCACCCCGTCGATTTTCTGGAACAGGCCCTTCTCCAGGCCGGTCCCGCCGTCCAGCGCGGCCTGATAGGCCCGCTTGCGCTCCTCCTCCGTCTGATACCGGGCGGCAAAGCTGTGGTAGAGCAGGTCGCTCAGCTCCCGGCTGCCCAGGAAAAAGGCCGCCGCCGTCTTTCCCTGCTTCACGGCGGTGCGCAGGCCCTTCAGCTTGGCCCGGGCCGTCTGGCCATACTCCCCCCGCAGCAAGCGGTGCATGGCCTGGAAGAAGGCATAGGTGCGCACGCCGCCGGTCTTCTCCGCCAGCCTGGTCCGGTCCACCCCCTCCGGGGCCAGGACCACCACCGGGCGCAGCTCCATGCGGCATCCGTCCTCCGTCTCATAGTCCTCCCGCTGGGCGGCCAGGCCGTCCTTCAGCTGGCCGAACTCGATGTGCCAGTCCATGGCGGACACCCGGCCCTGGTCGTCGATCTCCGCCCCAAAACGCTTGGCGCTGGCGCACAGCTCCTCCGCCAGGTCATAGGCCCGATGGAAGGGATACTTCTTGTGGACCATGGCCACCCCGGCGCAGGCGGCATAGGGCTGCCCCGGCTGACGGCAGTTCTCCAGGGCGGACAGCTTCTGCAAGAACACCCGGGCGCACTCCAGGCCGATACTTCCGGCGGTGACAAAGCACACGTCGTCCCCCGCCAGCACCACCGGGCGGATGGGCAGCCTGTCCGGGGCATAGCCGCTGGCGATCACCGTCTCCACCGTCTGGCGGAAGGCCGTCTCAAAGTCGGCCTGGATGCCTTGGCTGAAGTCCTGCAAGGCCCGGCGGCAGTCCTCCCAATGGGTGCAGCTTTCATAGATGCGCTCCACCCGTCTGCCCATGCCGTTGCCGTCGGCGTGGACCACAGCGATGAAGTTGTCTGCTCCGGCCAGTTCCTCAAACTGGGCGGGAAAGCACCAGTGCTCCGGCACTTCGATCCCCCCGGCCACCCGGCCCGGGGGCACGGTCTCCCCCTGCGCCTGCTCCACGCCGAAGGTCAGGCGGCGGAAGGACGCCCGCCGCAGGGCTTTCTTCCCCTCCAGCGCGGCGGAGAGGGCCCTTAGGTTCTCCCCGGGGGTCTTGTTCTCGTCATAGTCCAGCTGCTTCACAAACAGCTCCAGCCCGGGGAACTGGACCATGGCCGTCTCGGTCACCGCACGGGCAAAGGCGTCGGCCCGCTCCCGGCTGTCAAATTGCAGCACCGTGTGGCCGCCCCCGGCATAGACCAGGTCCTCCTCTTCCCGATACAGCGGCCCCGCCGCCCGCTGGAAAAACCGGCTCTCGGTCACATATCGGATATCCTCTGAGCGGGCGGCATTCTCCCGCAGCCTGCGGCTGGCGAAAATATACGCCTGCTTTTGCGACACTTCCAAGATCATCAGCCGTCTCACGCCGTGATCCCTCCTTTTTTCAAAAAGGTCCCCTCCATTGTAACATATTCCCCAGCATTCGCCAAATTCTTTTCTTTCCGTAAAATTCCCTCTGGCGTCGCTCGAACATTTGTGTTAGGCTATAGTCAGACAGAATTTTCTTGGAGGTGTGACCTATGACCTGTACCCAGCATTACGACTCCCCCCTAGGCGGGATGCTCCTGGCCGCTGACGAGGTCGGGCTTACCGGCCTCTGGTTCGAGGGGCAAAAGTATTTCGCCGATACCCTCCCCCAGGAGCACGTCCAGTGGGAGACTCCCGTCTTAGCGGAGACCCGGCGCTGGCTGGACGTCTATTTCTCCGGGCGCGAACCCGATTTTCTCCCCCCGCTCCACCCCCTGGGTTCCCCCTTCCGTCAGGCGGTGTGGGAATTGCTGCTGCAAATTCCCTACGGCCGCACCGTCACCTATGGGGACCTGGCCCGGCAGCTGGCGGAGCGGCAGGGGCTGCCCCACATGTCCGCCCAGGCCGTGGGCGGCGCGGTGGGGCACAACCACATCTCCATCCTCATTCCCTGCCACCGGGTGGTGGGGTCCGGCGGCAGTCTCACCGGTTACGCCGGGGGCGTCGACAGGAAAGTCAAGCTGCTGGAGCTGGAGGGGGCGGACATGACCGGTCTGTTCCGCCCCAAGCGCAGCGCCGCCCTCTGAGCTCAAAATAGAAACAGGCCCCGCTTCTGCCGAAAGCACTGTGCTCTCTGCAAAGCGGGGCCTGTTTTTTACTCGTTTGATCTCTCGTTATTTCTCGATGACCGTGAGGGCCTCTTCGATGTTCTTCACGCTCACCGGCTTGGGGATGTAGCCGTTCATGCCCGCCTCCCGGCATCTGCGCCGGTCGCTGGCAAAGGTGTTGGCCGTCATGGCGAAGATGGGGATGTCGTGGTCGGGGCGGCTGCTCTGGCGGATGAGCCGGGTGGCGGTCACGCCGTCCATCACGGGCATCTGCATGTCCATGAACACGGCGAAATACTCGTCCGGGGCCGAGGCCTCATAGCGCTGGATGCCGACCTTTCCGTTTTCGGCCCACTCCACCCGCAGGCCCACCATCTCCAGCAGCTCGGTGGCGATCTCGGCGTTCAGGGCGTTGTCCAGCTTGGCCCCGTCGTTTTTATACTTCTGGGCCACCTGGGTCATGCCCAGCACCACGTTCAGGGGGTGCGGATGTCGTGGCTCATTTTGGAGAAGAACTCCTGCTTGGCCTGGGTGGCCTCCTCCGCCCGCTCCAGGGCCACGGCCAGCTGGCCGGATATCTTCTCCTGGCGGCGCTTCCTCTTCACCGACTGGACATACAGCAGCACCATCAGCACCAGCAGGAAGATCACCGCGCACCAGGCGATGAAATAGACGGGGTGGTCGAACAGATAGCGCAGCAGATTGGGGGTCGCCGTCTCCTCCAGATAGCGCTGGACCACCTCCTCGCTCATGTCATCGGCCACCTGGCCCAGGGTCTTCTCCCACAGGCCATAGAAGTGGACGCTGTCGTTGGCGTTCACGCCCATGCGCAGCTCCAGAAACGCGCCGGGGACGATGTCCACCTGCAGGCGGTTCTGCACGTCGTCCCGGGCCAGCTTTTGAGCGGAATAGGACATGAGCAGGGCGGCGTCGGCCTGGCCGGAGAGGACCATCTCCCGGCACTGCTCCAGAGAGTCCACCACGGTCACCTCCGCCTCCGGCCACACCCGGGAGACGATCTCCTTCACGGTGATGTGCTCGTCATCGGTCACCAGACGCTCGATCTTCTCGGCGGCCCCCCGGTGGCGCAGGACGGACATAGTGGTGGTAAGATAGGCGTCGGTGCCCTTATAGCGGTTCCCGCCCTCATCCTCATAGCAGCCGTCCATGTCCATCCACACGTCCACGCTGCCCGAATCCAGGGCCGCCTGATATTCCTCCTTGGTGGACACGGGGACGATCTCATATGTCAGGCCCAGCCTGTCCGCCGTGGCCTTGAAGATGTCCGCAGCGATGCCCCGGGCCGTCTCTCCCTCATACCAGGCATAGGGGTTGGAATCCGGGTCCATCACGCCCCGGATGATCTCGCCGCTGTCCTGAAGCTGCCGCAGCAGCTCCAGCTCCTGGGCGGTGAGGTCCCGGTTGGTCCCCTCGGAGCCATAATACTGGTTATAGAGCTCGGTGCGCCAGTTGGGGGTCTCCACGTTCATGCAGTCGATGGCATAGTCCAGCTGGTCGATCAGCGCCGCGTTTCCCTTGGTGGAGGCGAAGTAATAGGGCCGGGGGGCGAACTGGGCCACGATGCGGGTGTTGGCCACCGGGGACAGAGACACGCTGGAGATCACGTCCACCGCCCCGCCCACCAGGGCCTGCTGCTGCTCCGCCGCCGTGTCGTAATAGACGATCTCATAGGGCAGGTTCTCCGACTTTAAATAGGTGAGCACCTCGCCGTTGCGGGTCTCCGCCGTCTGCCAAAGGCCCACCCGCAGCACGTCCCGGTCCCGCAGGTTGTTTTCCCGCAGACTGCCCGCGGCCAGGGCCACCAGGGTGGTGTACACCGTGCCATAGCTGTTTTCCGGGAACTCGAACATCTCCTCGGTGGCGGCGTTTTTCAGCAGGGGCCCCATCAGGTCCACCTGGCCGTCCATCAGATCGTTGATGGCGCTGCCCACGGCCTCGTTGCCGTCGGCGCTGCCATAGGGGACATACTCCATCTCCCAGCCGGTATATTCCGAGATCTTCTCCAGATAGTCATAGTTATAGCCCGTCACTTTTCCGCTGTGGCCGAAAAAGCTCATGCCCTCCTGGGTGGGAAAGGCCACCCGGATGGTCTGCCGGTCCGTCTCCGCCGCCGCATAGGGCATCGAGACCGCCAGCGTCAGCGCCGCCAAAAAGCCGCTGACCACGCGCCCGATCTTCTTGTGCATCCGCATATGTTCCTCCGCTCGATCCGCAATTTCCAATTTTAGCACATACTGTTTTAACCATACTACAGTGGCAGAGAAAAAGCTATATGAACTTTTCGTTTTTGCCGTTGGCAAAGTGTACAATTTCATTTTGTACCTTTTGTGCCTTTTACCGTTTCCAATAAAGAAACACCCCCGGCTGCCGCCGGGGGAATGATCGACTTAATATTCCTGTTTTCGGTTCGTCCGCCCCGCCAGATAGTCCAGCGACACGTGATAGAAATCCGCCAATTGAATGGCCAGCTTCAGGGGCAGGTCCCGCTCCCCCCGCTCATACTTGGAATAGAGGGACTGGTCGCAGAAGAGCAGCTCCGCCACCTGCTTCTGCGTCAGGTCGGCATCCTCCCGCAGGTCACGAATCCTCAGCTTTGTGTGTGACATCAAATTGGCTCTCTCCTGTCGCTGACGCCTAAGATATAATCGGTGCTGGTGTGATAGAACTTGGCCAGCTTAATGAGGACCTGTGTGGGGATGTCGTTTTCCTCTGTCTCATACTTGGAATAGCCGGTCTGAGACATCCCTAAAAATTTGGCCACCTGGGTCTGATTCAGGTCCGCGTCCTCTCTCAAATCCCGCAGTCTGTTCATGGCGCTCACCTCGAACAGAGTATGTCATAACCTGAAACAGGTTGTTCTTTTTAACCTGTTTCAGGTTATGCGGCTATTCAGCCAAATTTACTCCCCAATGATCGTCGCCCGGCTCTGGCCGGTCTGGTCTTTTTTCACCACGATCTGGCGGTCAATTTTTTCTTTCAGTTCTGCCACGTGGGAGATGACCCCCACCAGGCGGTTGCCCTGGGTGAGACCGGCCAGGGTGAGATAGGCCTTGTTCAGGGCCTCGGAGTCCAGGGAGCCAAAGCCCTCGTCCACGAACAGGGTGTCCAGGTGGATGCCGGTGGACATCTGCACCTCGTCGGACAGCCCCAGTGCCAGGGCCAGGGAGGCCAGAAAGGCCTCGCCGCCGGACAGGGTGTTCACGCTGCGGCGGGTGGTGTTGATGTGGTCGATGATGTCCAGTTCTAACCCGCTCTGGCTGCGCTGGTCGCTGGCGTTTTTCCGCCGCTCCAGATCATACTGCCCGCCGGACATCTTCCGCAGGCGCAGGTTGGCCCGGTCCAGGATGCGGTCAAAATAGGCCGCCTGGATATAGGTCTCCAGCATGACCTTGTCCTTGCCGGACAGGGTGCCGTTGGCCGTGTCGGACAGGGCCTTCATCCAGGCATATTGGGCGTCCAGGGCCGACAGGGCCTGCTCTTTCCTGGCGATGCCCTCCCGGGCGGCGGCGTTGGCCGTCAGGCGGGCGTGGACCGTTTTGGCCTGGGCACTGAGATCGGCCCGGCGCTGGAGCAGCTCCCCCCTCTGCCGGGCCAGGGCCTCCCCGTCCGTCTCCGGGGTATCCGCCAGCTGCCCTTTCAGCTGTTCCATGGCGGAGCGCACCGCCGCCAGATGCTCTTTCCCGGCGTTATAGGCCGTCTCGGCCTGGGCCTGGGCATTTTTCAGCCCCGCCAGCCGCTGACGGCGGACCTGGATCTCCCGGTTCAGGGTCGGCTTGTCGGGATAACCCAGCTTCTCCTCCATGGCGGCCACCTGGTCAGCCAGCTCCCAGGCCGCGGCGGTGAGGGCCGATATCTGGTTCTGGGCCTGGGCCAAGGTCCCGTCCGCGTCGGCCAGGGCCTTCTCCCGGGCGGGGAGGAGCTTATCCAGCTGGTCCCTTCTGGCCGCCCGGCGCCCCATCTGGGCGATCTGCCCCGCCAGCGCCTGTAATTGGGCCTCTAGCTGCTGCTTCTCTGCCGCTCCGGCGGCAGGCGCCTGCTCTACAGGCAGGTCTCCGAACAGGGCGGCGCTCTTCTCCCGAAAGGCCCTCTCCGCCGCCATGACAGAACCCCGCTGGGCGCTGGCATTGGCGCTGGCCTGCTCCGTCTGCTTCTGGGCCGCCTCATAGTTCTCTTTGGCCCCCTTCACGTCGGCCTCGGTGGGTGCCTGCTGAGAGATGGCGGCCAGCCGGGGGTGATGCACAGACCCGCACACCGGGCAGGGCGTCCCCGGCTGCAATCCGGCGGCCAGAATGCCCGCCTGCTCGTCCAGAAAGGCCCGCTGCATCCCGTCATACCGCTGCCACAGCTGGGCTGACCGGTCTGCGGCGGCCCGATAGGTCTGCTGCAGCTGCCCCAGCCACTGCTGGGCCTGGGCCAGGGCACTCCCGTCCCCCATCAGCTGGAGCACCTGCTCCCGGCGCTGGTTCAGCCACTGGCGCTGGTTTTCCAGTCGCTCCCGCTCCGCGTCGGCCCCCTCCAGCCCTTTCCGCTCCTGGGTCATGGCCTCCAGCTCCCCGGCCAGGGCGGCCCGGTGCTGCTGCCAGCTCTGCTGGGCGTTTTTGGCCGCCGCCAGGGTCTGCTCCTTCTCCTTCAGGCTCCGGCGCTTCTGCTCCAGGGCGTCATAGTCGGGCTGCATGGCCTCTAACGCGGCGATCTGACGGGTGAGCTGCTCCTGTTCCGGGAGCGTGGCCCGGGCCTGCTCCAGAGACGCCGTCAGCTGGGCCAGATAGGCCGTCCACTGACCCTCCTCCTGGTTTCTGGCCGCCAGGGCCTGCTGCGCCCGCTGGCGGGTCTGGGCCTGGGTCAGTCCGGCCACCACCCGCTCCATCTCCCGGTCAGTCTGCTGGCTCTGACCGGTCAGCTCCTCCTGCCGGGCCGTGTCCTGGGCCAGCAGCTTTTCCAGCAGACGGGCCACCTCCGCTGTGGGCAGCGACCCGCCCCAGGCGCGGGCCACCTCCATCGCCAGAGGGTCCTCCCCGTCGCAGACGATGCTCTCCACAAACTGCCGGATGCCTGCGGCGGCCTGGTCCCGCCGGAGCTTCACCTGGGCGGCGCGTTCCTTCAGTTCCTCCTGCAAAGACACATACAGCCCCGTGCCGAAGATGTCCCGAAAGATCTTCTGCCGCTGCTTGGTGTCCGCCTGGAGCAGCTGGCGGAAGCTGCCCTGGGAGATCATGGCCACCTGGGCAAACTGCTCCCTTGACACGCCGATGATGTCCCGGACGGCCCGGTCCACCTCCTTCAGCTTGGTCACCACCCGGCCATCGGGATAGGTGAGCTGGGCGTCCGCCGCCTGGCGGGTGATCCCCACGCCCCGGGCCTTCTTCCGCTCATACTCCGGGCTGCGGCGGACGGTGTACTCCTTCCCGTCATAGGCAAAGGTCAGCTCCACATAGGTGGGGGCGTCCAGCCCGGCGTATTTGGAGCGGAGCATGTCCGCGCTCCGGTCCCCGCCGCTGGCCTCCCCGAACAGGGCGAAGGTGATGGCATCGAAGATGGTCGTCTTCCCCGCCCCGGTGTCCCCGGTGATGAGGTATAGGCCCCGCTGGCCCAGCTTTGTAAAGTCCAACTCCTGTACATCGGCATAGGGGCCGAAGCCGGCGAGGGTCAAGTTCAGCGGTCTCATGCGTCCTCCTCCCTCAGCTGCTCGATGAGCCGTTGTGCAAAGTCCCGCTGCTCCTGGCTCATGGGCTGGTTGTTCTGGGTCTCATACAGTTCCTCGAACAGCTCCAGCGGCGACTTCTGCGCCACGCGCTGTGCCCGGTCCACGCTCTGGCTGGTCCGGGTGCGGGTGTTGTCATAGCTGAGCTTTAAAATGTTGGGGTAGACGAGCCGCAGGCGGCCCAGGGCCTCGGGCACATCCTCCTCGTCGGTGAGGATGATGTGGAGATAGTCCTCCCGCTCCCCGGCGGCGTCGCTGTTTTCAGCCGTGAGCTGGGCGAAGGTCCCCTGGATCACCCGCATGTCATGCCGGGGCGTGAGGGGGACGGTGTGCAGCGTTAAATCGCCCTTCTCCCCCAGCTCTGCCACGGTGACGCTCTTATATTGGCTTGCTTCCGAAAAGCTGTATTTCAGGGGCGTGCCGCAGTAGCGGATGCGGCTGGAGCCCACGTTCTGGGGCCCGTGGAGATGCCCCAGGGCCACATAGTCAAAGCCATCGAACACGGCGGCATCCACGTTGTCCGTGCCGCCCACGATAAGCTCCTCCGACTCGCAGGTGGCCGCCCCGGTGACGAACTGGTGGCACAGCAGCACGTTCCGGCGGCTGGGGTCGATATTCATATGGGCGATGGCCGCCCCCACGGCGTCGGTGTAACTGTCGATGGTTTCCTCCGGGTAGAAGCGCCGCAGGTGGGCGGGCTTTAAAAAGGGCAGCAGCCAGAAGTCCACGGGGCCGTGTTCATCTGTCAGGGTGATCGGCTTTACATTCCCATCGTACACAGGGGACAGATGCACCCCCGCCCCCTCCATCAGCCGGGAGCCGAAGGCCAGCCGCTCCGGGGAGTCGTGGTTGCCGCTGATGACCAGCACGGGCAGCTTCCGCCGGGCCAGGCGGCAGAGGAAGTCGTCAAACAGGGTCACCGCCTCGGCAGAGGGCACGCTCTTGTCATACACGTCCCCGGCGATGAGCAGGGCGTCCGGCCCCGCCCCGTCCACGATGTCCAGAACCCGGTCCAGGATATAGGCCTGGTCCTCCAGCATGGACACCTCGCCGACCCGCTTGCCCAGGTGCAGGTCGGATAAATGGATGAGCTTCATGTTCTCTAACCTCCTGTGTTACAGATATCGCCCCGTGATGCTGTCCGGGTCGGCCTGAACTTCCTCCGGGGTGCCGCTGGCGACGATTCGTCCCCCCTGCTCCCCGCCGCCGGGGCCCATGTCCAGAATAAAATCCGCGTTGCGGATGACGTCCAGGTCGTGCTCGATGACGATGACGGTGGCCCCGTTGTCCAGCAGGGCCTGGAACACCCCCAGCAGCACCTGGACATCCAAGGGGTGCAGGCCGATGGACGGCTCGTCAAAGACGAACACCGTGTCCGTCTGGCTCCGCCCGATCTCGCTGGCCAGCTTCAGCCGCTGGGCCTCGCCGCCGGACAGGCTGGGGGTCTCCTCCCCCAGGGTGAGGTAGCCCAGGCCAAGCTGCTTCAGCGTCTCCAGCTTCTGGCGCACCGTCTTTCTGTCCTGACAGAAGTCCAGGGCGGCGGTCACGTCCATGTCCATCAGTTCGGGCAGCGAGGCGGCCTGTCCGGCCTTGTTCACCAGCTTCACCTCCCCGGCCTGACGGCCATAGCGGGAGCCACGGCAGTCCGGGCAGGGGATGGTCACGTCGGGCAAAAACTGCACATCCAGGCTGACCACCCCCGTGCCGTCGCAGCCGGGACAGCGGAGCCTGCCCGTGTTATAGGAGAAGTCCCCGTTTTTATAGCCCCGCTCCTTGGCCTCCGGCGTTCTGGCGAAGAGCTTGCGCAGCTCGTCGTGGACCCCGGCGTAGGTGGCCACGGTAGAGCGGACGTTGACCCCGATGGGGGTGGCGTCGATGAGCTTCACGTGGGCGATGCCCGGGGCGTCCACTCCCCGGATGTGCTCCGGCAGAGGCCTG
>URNZ01000037.1 GCA_900549405.1 uncultured Eubacteriales bacterium
TGTCTGTAGGGGCGGACCTCTGTGTCCGCCCGCCATGCAGCCACATGATTTACAACAATACACGAAGGAGACCGATCATGCTTATCATCAACGGTATCGTCCACACCATGGACGGACAGACCATTCCCCGGGGCTTTGTGGCCGTGTCCGGGGGGAAGATCGCCCGGGTGGGGGCCATGGAGGACTGCCCCGACCACTGGGAGGGGGAGACGGTGGACGCCGGGGGGGACCACGTGCTGCCCGGCTTTATCGACGCCCACAGCCACCTGGGGATGTTCGGGGACGCGGTGGGCTTTGAGGGGGACGACGGCAACGAGGCCACCGACCCCTGCACCCCCCATCTCCGGGCCATCGACGCCATCTATCCCCAGGACCGCTGCTTTCAGGAGGCACGGGAGGGGGGCGTGACCACGGTGCTCACCGGCCCCGGCTCGGCCAACCCGGTGAGCGGCCAGTTCGCCGCCATCAAGACCGCCGGGCGGTGGGTGGACGAGATGATCGTCAAGGCCCCGGCGGCCATGAAGATGGCCCTGGGGGAGAACCCCAAGTGCGTGTATAACGAGCGGCACGAGACCCCCGTCACCCGCATGGCCACGGCGGCCATCATCCGGGAGAACCTGTCCAAGGCCCTGGAGTATGGGGAGAAGCTGGACCGGGCGGAGGAGGACGAGGACGAGGAGCGCCCCGACTTTGACCCCAAGCTGGAGGCCCTGCTGCCTGTGGTCCGGGGAGAGCTGCCCGTCCACATCCATGCCCACCGGGCCGACGACATCGCCACCGGGGTGCGCATCGCCAAAGAGTTCCACTTAAAGTGCGTCATCGTCCACGGCACCGAGGGCCATCTGCTGCCCGAGCTGCTGGCGGCGGAGGGCATCCCCGTCATCACCGGCCCCAGCCTGGGGGACCGGTCTAAGCCCGAGCTGCGGAACATGACCATTGAGAACCCGGCCAAGCTGGCCGGGGCGGGGGTGGACATCGCCATCTGCACCGACCACCCGGAGACCCCCGTGCAGTATCTGCCCATGTGCGCCGCCCTGGCGGTGAAGGGCGGACTCAGCCGGGAGCAGGCCCTGGCCGCCATCACCATCGGGGCCGCCCGCATCGCGGGCATCGCGGACCGGGTGGGTTCCCTGACGGCGGGGAAGGACGCGGACATCGTCATCACCCACGGCGACCCTCTGGACATGCTGTGCCAGGTGCGCAAGGTGTGGATCGACGGGCGGCTGGTGAAGGGCTGAGAGAAACCGGCGTGACCTTGTGAAAAATTTCTAAAAAACAGTGGCATATCTGTGCGCTTTGTGGTATAATACCAACCAAGGAAGGAGCCATCCTCCCTTTGGGAAACCAGCCCTTCGGGGTGAAAGGAGCGAAAGATATGAAGTTCGTGTTTACAGACAAAAAGGTCACTCTGCCCAATTCCATCCACGCCTATGCGGAGAAGAAGGTCGGAAAACTGGACCGCTTCTTCAAGGAGGACGCCACCGCCACCATCACCTTCAGCGTGGAGAAGGAGCGGCTGAACCGGGTGGAGGTCACCATCCGCTCCAGCGGGACCATCTTCCGCGTGTCTGAAAGCACCTCTGATATGCACGCCTCCATCGACGCGGCAGTGACCACGCTGGAGCGTCAGATCCGCAAGAACAAGACCCGTCTGGAGAAGCGGCTGCGCCAGGGCGCCTTTGAACGGGCGCTGGACGTGGAGGACTTCTCCTCCTTCGCCCCCGACGAGCCGGAGGAGGGCGAATACCGCATCGTCCGCAGCAAGACCTTCCCCATCAAGCCCATGACCCGGGACGAGGCCATTTTGCAGATGAATCTGCTGGGCCACAGCTTCTTCGCCTTCCGGGACGAGGACGCCAACGGGGCCTTCGCCCTGGTGTACCGCCGGTATGACGGGGACTATGGTCTCATCGAGGACGAGCCTTAACACACAAGCTCCATAAAAATTTTTTCGGGGGACCGTCAACTGACGGTCCCCCGTTTTTCACGCTGTTTTGAATTACACGTAACCGTACATGCCACGCACCGAGACCTCCCCGGCGGACAGGGCCTTGCGGGTGCCGTCCTCCAGCTCCACCACCAGGCGGAACTGGTCGTCGATCTCCACGGCATAGGCCTCCTGCCGGGAGACGGGGGTGACCAGCTGCACCCGGTTGCCCGGGGTGAGGCAGTCGGCCCGATACTGGTCCAGATACTTCTGCTTGTCCTGGGGGAAGCTGCGGTACATCCGGTCCAGGGCACGGATGATGGCCGCCGCCAGCTCCACCCGGCGGACGGGGTGTCCCAGCTCCATGGCCAGGGACCCGGCCATGTCCCGAATGTCCGGGGAGAAGTCCTCCGGGGTGTGGTTCACATTCACTCCGATGCCTGTGACCAGATATTGCAGGCTGTTGGTCTCGCTCTCCAGCCCCAGCTCGGTGAGGATGCCCACCAGCTTGCGCCCGTTGAGCACAATGTCGTTGGTCCACTTGATCCGGGGGCGGATGCCGCAGGCGGCCTCGATGCCGTCGCACACGGCCACCGCCACCCAGGCGGTGAAGTCAGTGACAGCGGCGGGCTCCACATGGGGGCGCAGCAGGGCGGACAGATAGAGCCCGCAGCCACGGGGGGACTGAAAGCTCCGGCCCAGGCGGCCCCGGCCCCCGGTCTGCTCCTCTGCCAGCACCACCAGCCCCTCCGGGGCCCCCACCATGGCCCGGCGCTTGCACTCGGTGTTGGTGGAGTCGATGACGTCCAGACAGGCCAGCTGACTGCCCACCAGGCAGCCCGCCAGAGGTCCGGCCAGCTCCCCCTCCCGCACCCGGTCGGGGGCGGACTGGAGACAATAGCCCCGGTTGGGGGCGGAGGAGATCACATACCCCTCCTGCCGCAGGGCCTCGATGGCCTTCCACACCGCAGCGCGGCTGACCCCCAGCTGGCGGCTCATGGCCTCGCCGGACAGGGACTGATCAGGGTGTTCCCGCAGCAGGGACAGCACTTTTTCCCGACTCATATATTCTCCTCCGTTTCAACAGAACTGTTTTTCTCTATTATAAAAGTTGCGCCCGCTATCGTCAACCGCTTTTCCGGGGGGCGATACAACGGGAGAAGCATAAAGACGCCCCGGGGCCGAAGTGAAATCGGTTCCGGGGCGTGGGTTTTTATAAGCCTTCCCCACGCAGGGGGGAAGGTGCCCCCACAGGGGGCGGATGAGGGGGACCACGGGGGTGCATCGGTTATCGAGCGGGCGGACACAGAGGTCCGCCCCTACAAGAGCCATCGTGCCCCGGCGTAGGGGCGGCCTTTGGCCGCCTGTCGGTGACTGGCGTACCAACGATACTCACCCTCATCCGTCATGGCTGCGCCATGCCACCTTCCCCCTGGGAGGGGGAAGGCTTTAGGGCTTAAACATTACTCCTGATACCCCGCCAATTCGGGGTCGTCGGGCTGGGTGAAGACGTGGTCGAAGGTCTGGGCGTCCATGGTCTCGTGGTCCAGGAGGTAACGGGCGGTGATGTCCAGCTGATGGCGGTGCTGGGTGAGGATGTCCCGGCAGCGGGCGTGGGCCCGGTCCACGATGTCCTTGACCTCCTGGTCGATCTGGGCGGCCACCTCCTCGGAATAGGTGCGGGCCTGGGCCATGGAGCGGCCCAGGAAAATTTCATCGCTCTCGCTGCCGTAGGCGATGGCACCCAGCTTTTCGCTCATGCCGTATTTGGTGACCATGGCACGGGCGATCTCCGAGGCCTTTTGAATGTCGCTGGAGGCCCCGGTGGACACGTCCTGGAGGACCAGCTCCTCGGCCACCCGGCCGCCCAGGCAGACGGCGATGCGCTCCTCCAGCTCCTTCTTGGACAGGTAGGCCTTGTCCTCGGTGGGCAGGGAGATGGTCATGCCCCCGGCGGGGCCACGGGGGACGATGGTGATCTGATGCACCGGGTCCTGGGTGGGCAGTTGGTGGATGACCACGGCGTGGCCCGCCTCGTGATAGGCGGTGAGACGGCGGGCGTGGTCGGTGACCACCCGGCTCTTCTTCTCCGGCCCGGCGATGACCTTCAGCATGGCTTCATGCAGGTGGGCGGCGGTGATGAACTGGCTGTGCTGCCGGGCGGCCAGCAGGGCGGCCTCGTTGAGCAGGTTGGCCAGGTCCGCCCCGGTAAAGCCCGCGGTGGCCTGGGCAATCTGGGCGAGGGACACGTCCTCGGCCAGGGGCTTGGTTTTGGCGTGGACCTTCAGGATGGCCTCACGGCCCCGGATGTCGGGCAGACCCACATAGATCTGCCGGTCAAAGCGGCCCGGGCGCAGCAGGGCGGGGTCCAGGATGTCCTGGCGGTTGGTGGCGGCCAGGACGATGACCCCCTCGTTAGAGCCGAAGCCGTCCATCTCCACCAGCAGCTGGTTCAGGGTCTGCTCCCGTTCGTCGTGTCCGCCCCCCAGGCCGGCGCCCCGGCGGCGGCCCACGGCGTCGATCTCGTCGATGAAGACGATGGCGGGGGCTTCCTTCTTGGCCTGCTCGAACAGGTCCCGGACGCGGGACGCGCCCACGCCCACATACAGCTCCACAAAGTCAGAGCCGGAGATGGACAGGAAGTGGACCCCGGCCTCCCCGGCCACCGCCTTGGCGATGAGGGTCTTGCCCGTGCCGGGAGGGCCCACCAGCAGCACGCCCTTGGGGATGCGGGCCCCCAGGGCGGTAAAGCGCTCCGGGTCCCGGAGGAACTCCACGATCTCCTGAAGCTCCCCCTTCTCCTCCTCGGCCCCGGCCACGTCATTGAAGGTGACGGGCTTGCTCTGGTCGGACAGGGTGCGGGTGCGGGCGTGGCCGAAGCGGTTGGCCCCGGGAGGGCCTCCGCTGGCAGCGGCCCGCTGGCGGAAGATGACAAACAGGAACACACCGGCGGCGGCCACCATGAGCACGGGGCCGATGAGGGAGTACCACCAGGCGTTTTCGATGCCAGGGGGATAGTCATAGCCCTTTAAAATGCCGTCGGCCAGCTGCTGGTCGATGAGCTGGTGCATGTCGTTATAGAAGAAGTCGGTGCGGGCCAGCTCGTAGGTGAAGGTGGAGGTCTTGTCCGAGCCACCCTCGTCCCGCAGGGTGAGGGTGAGCACGTTGTCCTTCAGGGTGAAATACTCCACCCGCTCCTGGGTGAAATAGGTACGGATCTGGCTGTAGTCCGGGCCGTCCTCCCAGTCCGCCCGCTGGAGATAGGAGACGGAGTAGAAGACCACGGCGAAGAGGATGAGATACAGGGCGATGTCCCGGGGCGTGATACGTCTCATGGATGAACGATCCTTTCCTGCGTGAAGATGTGGCAGGCTCAGCCGCCGTAGACCCGGGGCTTGAGGATGCCGATGTAGGGCAGGTTGCGGTATTTCTCGGCGTAGTCCAGGCCATAGCCCACCACAAAGGCGTCGGGGATGGTGAAGCCGGAGTAGTGGACCTCCACAGGCTTCACCCGGCGGTCAGGCTTGTCCAGCAGGGTGCACAGGCGGATGGAGGCGGGGTGGCGGTTCTCCAGGATCTTCAGCAGATAGCTCAGGGTGTTGCCGCTGTCCAGGATGTCCTCCACCACGATGATGTGGCGGTCAGAGATGTCCTCAGACAGGTCCTTGGTGATCTGCACCTGGCCGCTGGACTTGGTGCCCTTGCCATAGGAGGAGACGGCCATAAAGTCCAACGTGCAGGGTAGGTCGATGGCCCGGCACAGGTCGGCCATGAAGACGAAGGAGCCGCGCAGGACGCTGATGAGCATGATCTCCTTGCCCTGATAGTCGGCGGTGATCTGCTGGGCGATTTCCCGCACCCGGTTTTTCAGCTGCTCCTCGCTGAAGAGCACCTCTTGAATGTCGTTGTCAAAAATGGACATAACAGTATCTTCCTTTCACGTGTTTTCGTTATCTTCTGCCCCGTGGGGCTTTTGGATGAATCGGATGTGCCAGGCGGGCTGGCCAGGTTTTGGAATATGCTCTGCCGCAGGCCCCAGGCCCGCCACGGCGGCGATGCCGCAGGGGGCGGCCAGCACGGGCAGCAGGTCCCGGCGGGACCGGGGGATCTTCTCGTCGATGAGCCACTTTTTCACCGTCTTCTCCGGCCTGCCGGGCAGGCGCAGCCGGTCCCCCGTCTGACGGGGGCGGAGGGTGAGGGTGTCGAGCGTCTCGTCCTGGGCCAGCCAGAGGTCGAAGGGCTGCTGCGCCTCCCCCTGATAGGGGGCCGCACTTACCTCCACCGTCCAGGGTCCAGCTTGGATCACACCGGGCAGGGGGAGGGAGCAGACAGGCAGCGTTTCCTGAGCGGCGGGGGAGAGGACCAGGGCGTCATACTCCCGTCGGGCGATGAGACCGTGGGGCAGGGAGATCTGGGCCGAGGGTCCACCGGTGCGGCACAGGGCCAGGACGGACTCCAGATGGACGGCGGAGCCGGTCCAGTCCCCGCTGCACAGGGCGTCCAGCAGCTGGCGCAGGGCGCGGACAGCCAGGGGGCCGGGGGCCTGGGCCAGAGCGGCGGCGGGGATAGACAGGCCCTCTCCCTGTTTGACAGCCCGGTGAGAGATGGCCCTGGCCTGATCGGACAGATAGTCCTCGTCCGCCCGGAGGCGGGCGGCCAGATCGGAAACGCGGGGGGCGAAGCCGGGAAACAGGCCCTCTAACACGGGGACCACCTGGTGGCGGATGCGGTTCCGGGCATAGGTATCGTCGAAATTGGTGCGGTCCTCCCGGTGGGGGAGGGCGTAATAGCGGAGATAGTCCTCGATCTCCCGCCGGGTGGTGGTGAGCAGGGGGCGGATCAGATCGTCCCGGCGGGGGGCGATGCCCGTCAGCCCTCGCAGCCCGGAACCCCGGGAGAGGTGAAAGAGGATGGTCTCGGCGTTGTCGTCGGCGGTGTGGGCGGTGGCGATCAAGTTGGCCCCTGCCTGCTGGGCCGCCTGACGGAGAAAGGCGTAGCGCAGGACGCGGGCGGTCTCCTCCACGCCGTGCCCGGTGCGGGCGGCCTCTTTCCCCACGTCGCCCTTTGCTTGGTACAACTGTACCGGCGGCAGCACCCGCCCGTCGGGCAGACGCTGCGCTCCGCAGCAGAGAGAGACGAATTGTTCCACAAATTTGGCGTCCCGTGTGGAATCTTCTCCCCGCAGGCCGTGGTCATAGTGGGCGGCGGAGAGAGAGAAGTTCAGGATGGGCCGCAGGTGATACAGGGCGTGGAGCAGGCAGACGGAGTCAGCCCCGCCGGACACGGCGCACAGGACATGGCTGCCCGGGGGCAGGAGGGCGGCGGAGGAGATGAGTTGTCGCATTTGCTCCAGCATGGCCGGGCCTCCTTAGGATTCGCTGTGCTGCCACTCGATGTCGCTGAAGGAGGTGAAGTCGGGCAGCCATTGCAGCTCGATGGTGCGGGTCTCGCCGTGGCGGTTTTTGGCGATGATGCACTCGGCCAGGTTGGGGTTCTCTGTGTCCTTGTTGTAATAGCCCTCCCGATAGAGGAACATGACGATGTCGGCGTCCTGCTCGATGGCGCCCGACTCACGCAGGTCAGACAGCATGGGCCGCTTGTCCGTGCGGGACTCGTTGGCACGGGACAGCTGGCTTAAGCACAGGACGGGGACGTTCAGCTCCTTGGCCATGATCTTCAGGGAGCGGGAGATGTCAGAGACGATCTGCTGGCGGTTGTCCCCCTGGCGGGTCTTGCCCCCGGCGGACTGCATCAGCTGGAGGTAGTCGATGACCACCAGCCCCAGGTCCTCTACCCGGCGGCACTTGGCGTTGATGTCGGCCACGGTGACGGAGGAGTCGTCGTCGATGAGGATGCGGGAGTGGTTCAACGAGTCGGCGGCCACGGCGATCTTGTCCCAGTCGTCGTCGGTGAGCTTGCCGGTGACCAGCTTTTTGTTGTCCACAAAGCACTCGCTGGAAATAAGGCGCAGGGCCAGTTGCTCCCGGCTCATCTCCAGGGAGAAGAAGGCCACCTGCTTGCCCGATTTTTTGCCCGCGTCCAGCAGGATGTTCAGGGCCATGGACGTCTTGCCCATGCCGGGACGGGCGGCCAGGAGGATGAGGTCGGACTTATTCAGGCCCGAGATGGCCCGGTCTAAGTCTCTCAGACCGGTGGACAGGCCGGGGATGGCGCTGTCGCTGGCGGCCAGCTCGGTCAGGCGGTCATACACGTCGATGATGACGTCGGAGATGGGGGTCAGGCCCCGGGCCGAGCGGCCCTGGCGGATGGCGTAAATGCGCTGCTCCGCCGCCTCCAGAATGTCCTGCCCGGTATCAGAGCCCTGGCGGACCATGTTCAGCAGGTCCCCCGCCGTCTCCGCCACCCGGCGCTGAAGGGTGTTGTCCTTCAGGATGTCGATATACTCTTTGACGTTGGCGGCGGTGGGGGTGGTGTCCATGAGCTGGAGGAGATAGCCCCGGGACTGGTTCTCGTCATAGACGCCGTTTTGCTTCATGTTCTCCAGGACTGTGACGGGGTCGATGGTCATGGAGTAGTTGAACATGGAGTAGATGGTCTCGTAGATGTCCCGGTTCTGCTGGAGATAGAAGTCGTCGGGACGGAGCTTGTCGATGACCTCGGGCACACAGCGGGGGTCGATGAGCATGGAGCCCAGAACGGCCTGCTCGGCCTCTACGCTGTGGGGCAGCTGGCGCAGCAGCAGCTCCTCCTCTTCCGTTGCCATAGGGATCGCCTCCATATCTGGATCAAGCTGGATCAGGAAAAATAAAAACAGGAAAAGTGAAGAAACGCGGCCAGGGTTCAGGTGGCCGCGTTTTTGTCCGCTTTAGGAGCGGGAGAGATTCAGGCTTCGGTGACCATGACGCTGACGGTGCCCACCACTTCATAGCCCAGCTTGGCCTTGATCTGATAGCCGCCGCAGGCCTTGATGGGCTCGTCCAGGACCAGCTTGGTCTTGGCGATGTTCACGCCGTACTGCTCAGAGAGGGCCTCGCTGACCTCCTTGGCGGTGACGGCGCCGAACAGACGGCCGCCCTCGCCGGCCTTGGCGGCGATCTTCACGGTCATGTCCTTCAGCTTTTTGGCGGTGGCCTCGGCCTCGGCCTTCTCGGCGGCCTCCTGGGCCTTGCGGGCCTTCTCCTGCTGCTTCATGGTGTTCAGGTTTTCGGCGGTGGCGATGACGGCCAGCTTTTTGGGCAGCAGGAAGTTGCGGGCATAGCCGTCGGACACCTCCACCAGCTGGCCCTTTTTGCCCTGGCTCTTAACGTCCTGAGTGAGAATGACTTTCATAGTTAAAACCTCCGTGTTTTAGTGATGCGTGATGAGATAGGAGTGATGAGTGAAGGGTTCAGACAAATCACTGATCACTCCTGACTCCTAACTATTTTTCAAAGTATTGATCGATGGCTTCTTTCAGCGCCTGGGCCACCTCGTCCACGCTTTGGCCGGACACCTGGCCCCCTGCCGCTGCGGCGTTGCCGCCGCCGCCCAGTTTTTCCAGGATGACCTGGACGTTGGTGTCCCCCATGGAGCGGGCGGACAGATTCACCTTGTCCCCGTCGGGGGCGACCACAAAGGAGGTGTCGATGCCCATGATGTTCAGCAGCTCGTCGGCGGCCTGGGCGGCGATGATCCGGTTCACCGGCTGGGGGCTGACGGCCAGGGCGATGTGGTCCCGATAGAGCTGGGCGTTCTGGATGAGGGCGTATTTGGCCACCGTGTCGGCCAGGTCGTTCTGATAGAGCTTTTTCACCTCGGCAGTGTCCGCGCCGGAGCGGCGGAGGAAGGCTGCCGCCTCGAAGGTGCGGCCACCGGTGCGCATGGTGAAGTTCTTGGTGTCCAGCACGATGCCGGCCAGCAGGGCCTCGGCCTCGGACCGCAGGATCTGGTTGGGCTCCACAATGTATTGCAGCAGCTCCGTGACCATCTCAGAGGCGGAGGAGGCATAGGGCTCGTGATAGTTCAGGGCGGCGCCTTCGATATAGGTGGCGGCCCGGCGGTGGTGGTCGATCACGGCCACCCGGTTGCAGGACTCCAGCAGCTCCGCCGCCTGGACCTGGTCGGGGCGATTGGTATCCACCACAACGGCCAGGGAGCGGGAGTCGGCGATGAGCAGGGCCTCCTGGGCGGTGAGGAAGCAGTCCTGATACTCGGGCAGGGGGGCCAGGCGGTCGATGAGCTCCTGAGCCGGGGGCGGCGAAGCCTCCTTGATGATGTGGACGGGGACGCCGTTTTTCCGGCACAGGGCGCACACGCCCGCCGCCGCGCCGATGCAGTCGTTATCCGGGGAGCGGTGGCCCATGATGAACACCTGGGAGGAGTCGGACACCAGAGCGGACAGGGCGTTGGCCATGACCCGGCTCTTTACTTTCGTGCGCTTCTCCGTCTCCTTGGAGCGGCCGCCGTAAAACTCGAAGGTGAACTTGTTGCGGATGACGGCCTGGTCGCCGCCCCGGGACAGGGCCATGTCGATGGACAGGTTGGCAAACTGGAACAGCTCCCGATAGTTCTCACCGTCCTTGCCCACGCCGATGGACAATGTGGCGTTGATGCCGCTGGGGTTGACCACCTGGTGGATGGCGTCCAGAATGTCGAACTTGTCCTCCACGAACTTGGCCAGATATTGCTCGTCAAAGACGAAGAGATAGCGTTCCCGCTGATAGCGGCGGAGCATACCGCCCGACTCGGCCACCCACTCGTCCAGGCGGGAGTCGATCTCGGACACCAGGGCAGAGCGCTGGTTCTCCGTCAGGTTTTTCATCAGCTCGTCATAGTTGTCCAGCAGCAGCACGGCGGCCACGGGGCGGGTGGCCTGATACTGGTCCCGGATGAGGGAGAACTCGGTCACGTCCACCCAATAGGTCGTGGCCAGAAAGCCGCCGCTGCGGCCCCCGGTGCGCACCAGATGGCCAAAGACCAAAAACCGGCGGCTGCCATACTCCACCTCGGTGGGGCACTCGGTTTTGCCCTCCATGAGCCACCGGGAGTCGAAGCCGGGGATGAGGGCGGACAGCTTGGCATCGAACAGGTGCTCCCGCTCGCCGGTGAGCTGGAGAAAGCGGTCGTTGGTCCAGATGATGTCGTCGCTCTCCGGGCGGAAGATGATCATGGGCAGGGGGGAGTTGGCCATGGTATCCTTGGTGGCGGTATCCACCGTGCCGGTGACGTTTTCCAGATAGCGGGCGATCTCCCGGCGGCAGCGATTAGAGTGCTGCCGGCTGTAGACAGACAGGGCCAGGACCACGGCCAATTCGACCACGGCCAGGGGGATGGAGAAAAAAGCGGAGATCAGGGCGAACAGGACCAGACAGACGAAATACAGCTGAAAGCTGGGTTGAAGCAGCCGCGCAAGTTTCCGGTTCAATGGGGACGTCTCCTTTCATAGGCGGGACAAGGCCCACGTCACTCCCCCGCGCGGGGAGAAAAGGGGAAAATACAAGCCATTATAACAGATGCGACGGGGGAAAACAAGTCTGTCAGCCCTGGGCACGGAGCAGCTGCTCCACCTGCCGGAGCTGCTCCACCGTGTTCACGCCCAGCATCTCGTCGGGGGCGCAGGTGTCGCACAGGCCCACCCGCAGGCCCTGGGCCTTCAGCAGGGCGGGGACGTCGGTGAGGTACAGCTCCCCCTGGGCGTTGTTGTTGTTCAGCTGGTCCAGCACCCGCAGCAGGGCGGGGACGTGGAAGACATAGGTGCCGGTGTTCACCTCGGTGACGGCGGCCTGCTCCGGGGTGCAGTCCCGGGCCTCCACGATGCAGCGGAAGGTGCCGTCATTCTCCCGCAGCACCCGGCCATAGCTGCCCCCCTCGTCCAGGCGGGCGGAGAGCATGGTGCAGGCGTTGCCCTGACTGAGATGGGTGTCCACCAGGGCGCGGAAGGTCTCCTGCCGCATCATGGGCGCGTCGCCGCAGCAGACGATGAGATGGCCGTCGAAGCCCTTCAGCAGGGGGGCGGCATACTGCACGGCCCCGCCGGTGCCGTTTAACGTCTCCTGCACGGCGTGGGGGTACTGGGGGAAGGCCTCCAGCACCTTCTCCTTCTTCCAGCCCACTACCAAAATGATATCCTCCGGGGGGAGGAAGGACAGGCCCCGCAGCACATAATAGAGCAGGGGGTGGCCGTCCGCCTGACGCATGACCTTGGGCAGGTCGATGCCCTCGGTCTGCAAACGGGTGCCCTTGCCGGCGGCCAGCACCAGGGCCTTTACATTATGATCCATGTGAAAGTCTCCTTTGTTTTTTAAACCGGAATCCCCCCGCCGCTTCGCGGCCCTCCCCCCTTTGACAAGGGGGGCTGATGATGCGGCTTTTTAGGCCCCCTTGTTAAAGGGGGCTGTCAGCGCCGAAGGCGATGACTGAGGGATTCGTCCTCTAATTTACAGCGCCTCGTTCCTGGTCCAGAGCTTGGGCAGGCGGAGGTAGAAGTCCCCCTTGTCCTCCCAGACCAGCAGCAGGCAGCCGTCCTTGACGGAGACGGCGGCGGGCTGATCGGGAAGAAACTCGTTGCTCACGCCGATGGGGAAGCTGCTGGTCATGTTATAGTCGGTGAGGGGGTATTTCAAATTGGACAGGGTGACCCCGTGGGCTGCGCCGCTGCTGCACAGCACGGACAGATAGCCGGACATGGCGGGGGGGAAGGTGAGGGAGCCGTCCCGCAGGGCGGTGACGACGGTCTTCTCTCCGGCCAGAAAGCCCACGGCCCCCTGGGTGCTCAGCCAGTCCAGCAGCTGGAGGTTGCCCAGGGTGTGCTCCAGCCGCCCGCCCAGGCCGCCCAGCAGCACAAAGCGGCGATAGCCCATGTCCAGGCCACGGCGCAGGGCGAAGACCATGTCGGTGTCGTCCTTCTCGGCGGGGAGCCGGGTGACGTTGGGGTGCTGGGGCATATAGCCCAGGGAGTCGAAGTCGCCCACCACCAGGTCGGGGGTGACGCCATAGGCCATGAGGGAGTCATAGCCCCGGTCAGCGGCGATGACATAGTCCCCGGGGGCGGGGGAGGGGCGCAGGGACAGGGACAGAGACATGGCCCCCACTACGTAACAGATGCGGTCTTGATTTGCCATAACGGACCTTCCTTAATTCACTGCGTTTTCTGATCCACCGCCGCCGGGAAAGGGAATCATATCGGGTTCGGCGGCTTGAGGTGGAGCGAATCAAATTCATTATAGCACAGATGCTTCCGCTTTTGAAATAGGAAAGACATATTTGAGGCCCTTTTCTGCAAAATTTCCTGGGGGAGCCGTTGACTTTCCTGATGGCAGCAGATAGAATGATAACGCGATCGGAAAAACGGGCGGCTTTGGCCGCCCTTGATTTTCATACGGGAGACAAGAACATGACGGGACATTATTTGGATAACGCGGCCACCACCCCCGTGCGCATGGAGGCAGCCCAGGCGGCCATGAAGGCCATGACGGAGGAGTGGGGTAATCCCTCCGCCCGCCACGCCCTGGGCAGCCAGGCGGCGGAGCGGGTGAAGCAGTGGCGGGGAGAGATCGCCGCCGGACTGGGCTGTCTGCCCGAGGAGGTGGTCTTTACCTCCTGCGGAACAGAGAGCGACAACTGGGCCATTCAGGCCGCCGCCGAGCTGGGCAAGCGGAAGGGGAAGCACATCATCACCACCGCCATCGAGCACGCGGCGGTGCTGGAGCCCTGCCGGGCCCTGGAGCGGGAGGGCTATGAGGTGACCTATCTCCAGCCCGACCGGAGCGGGAATATTACCGCCCGGCAGGTGAAGGAGGCCCTGCGGCCGGACACCATTCTGGTGTCCATGATGCTGGTGAACAACGAGCTGGGCACCATTCTCCCGGTGGCGGAGACGGCCCGGGTACTGAAAGAGGCCGGCAGCGGGGTGCTGCTCCACTGCGACGGGGTGCAGGGCTTTTTAAAGGTGCCCTTTACCCCGAAAGAGCTGGGGGTGGACATGCTGAGTATCAGCGGCCACAAGATCCACGCCCCCAAGGGCATCGGGGCCATGTATATTCGGAAGGGCCTGAAAATTTCGCCCTTCATCCGGGGCGGCGGACAGGAGAACGGCCTGCGCTCGGGCACCGAGGCCACGGGGCAGCTGGCCGCCCTGGCCGCCGCCGTTACCGCCGGACGGGCTACCCTGGAGCGGGACCTGGCCGCCATGGCCGACCTGAAGCAGTATGCCGTTGATCGGCTAAAGAGCGCCGTCCCCCGGGGGAAGGTGCTGGTGGAGGGGGGCGCGCCCCACATTTTGCCCATCAGCCTGGTGGGCTATAAGAGCGAGGTGGTGGTGCGCTTTTTAAGCGACCGGGGGGTGTATATCTCCTCCGGCTCCGCCTGCCACAAGGGCAAGCCCAGCCATGTGTATGCCGCCCTGAAGCTCCCAAAAAAGGAGCAGGACGGAGCCCTGCGGCTGAGCTTCTCCTATGACACCACCCGGGAGGATATCGATGCCCTGGTGGAGGGGCTGCAGGCGGCTCAGGCGCAGCTGTTCCCCTCTATGTCTTAACTTGCGGCCCAAGAGGCCCTAACAGGAAGGAGAGAGACCGTGTTTTCTTATATGAAGCAGCGGCCTGGTTTTTATAAAGAGGTGGTGGCCCTGGCCACCCCCATCGTGCTGCAAAACTTGATCACCAGCGCCCTGGGCATGGCGGACACTTTTATGGTGGGTATGCTGGGGGAGACCCCCATGGCGGCGGTGGCCCTGGCCAACATTCCGCTCTATGTAGTGCAGCTGTTTATCTTCGGCGTACAGAGCGGCGCCACCGTTTTGCTGAGCCAATATTGGGGCAAGCAGGACATGGGCGCCATCAATCGGGTGATGGGCGTGTCCATCTGGATCGCCGTTTCCATCACGGCCCTGTTTGCCGGCATATTGCTGGTGTGTCCCATCCCCTTTTTAAGCCTGTTCGGCAACCAGGGGGAGGTCATTGCGCTGGCCGCCCAATACGGCAAGCTGGCCGGGCTGTCCTATGTTTTTTCAGCACTGACCATGATGTATGTCACGGCCTATCGCAGTATGGAGCGCCCTCAGCTGGGTCTGTATATTCTGATGGTATCCATGACGCTGAACACCTTCTTGAACTGGGTGTTTATCTTCGGCAATCTGGGCGCGCCCGCCTTGGGAGTGCGCGGTGCGGCCCTGGCCACCCTCATCGCCAGAAGTGCGGAACTGGTCATCGTGGTGGTGCATCTGCTTACGACAAAATTCTTCCGGGTGCAGCCCGCTCTGGTGCTGCTGCCCGGCCTGGATATGGTCAAACGATTTGTCCGCTATGGCGGCCCGGTGGTGTGCAACGAGACCTTGTGGGGACTGGGCACCTCTATGTTCGCCACGGTGATGGGTCACATGGAGGGCTCCACCGAGATATTGGCCGCCTATACCATTGCGGGCAACGTGGAGAAGATCTGCATGGTGTTCTCCTTTGGCATCGCCGCCACCGCGGCCATCATCATCGGCCGGGAGATCGGTGCGGGGCGGACTGACCAGGTATACAACACCGGCCTGACTCTGAATACGCTGGCCGCCCTGTGCGGAGCCTGTCTGGGGGTGCTGCTGTGGCTGTTTGCCCGGTTTGTTGCTCCAGTGTGGGTATTCCCCCTGTTCCACCTGTCGGAGGGGGCGGAGTCGGTGGCCACCATGATGATCACCGTGATGGCCCTGTATATGACGCTGAAAGACTTCAACAGCGTGAACATCGTGGGCGTGCTCCGGGGCGGCGGCGACGTGCGGGCGGCCACCCTCATCGACATCGGCCCCCTGTGGACCTGCGCCATCCCCTATGCCGCCATCTGCGGCCTGGTGCTGCGGCTGCCCGTGTTCTGGGTGTATCTGGCCTTCCCCCTGGAGCAGATCATCAAGTGCTCCATCGGCATCGCCCGGCTGCGGTCCGGGAAGTGGATCAGAGATGTGACGGGGGTAAAAACGATGGAGTGAGTTAGCCTTCCCCTGGGGGAAGGTGCCCCGAAGGGGCGGATGAGGGGAACGCCGAAGGGCGTTGAGCTTTTTCCGTCGAAAGCGATCAAATGTCGAAAGCCTTCCCCTCATCCGTCACGGGCTTCGCCGCGCCACCTTCCCCCAGGGGAAGGCATCTGTAATAAAATTAGCAATGCCGGGGCTTTTCTGCAAGGGAAGCCCCGGCGTTGTTTTGTTTAAAATAAATTCATAAAGTGCCTATTGACAATTCTCCACCCCGGGGGTATATTATCTTTAGCACTCGGGAAGAGTGAGTGCTAAGAAACGAAAGCGAAAGGAACGGCGGCGCAATGGAACTGACAGAACGGAAAAAGCGAATATTGCAGGCCATTGTAGAGACCTATATCGAGACCGCCGAGCCGGTGGGCTCTAAGGTCGTGGCCGAGAAGGCCCGGCTGGATGTGTCCACCGCCACCATCCGAAATGAGATGGCCGACCTGACGGAGCTGGGACTGCTGGAACAGCCCCACACCTCCGCCGGACGCATCCCCTCCGCCGCGGGCTATCGCCTGTATGTGAACGAGCTGATGGACCGCCACCAGCTGACCCTGCAGGAGACCGAGCGGATCAACCAGGCGCTGAACGTGAAGATGGAGGAGCTGGACCGGGTCATTGACCGGGCGGGCAAAGTCCTCTCTCAGATCAGCGACTATCCCGTGTTCACCGCCGCCACGGTGAAGGACCAGGTGACGGTAAAGCGGTATGATCTGCTGGTGGTGGAGGAGCGGGCGTTCATCGCCGTGGTCATGACGGACAACAGCGTGGTGAGAAACAAGCTGGTCCATGTGGCCGAGCCGGTGTCTGACACCCAGATCCAGCTGCTGTCCGCCGTGCTGAACAGCTCCTTCGTGGGCGTGTCCCGGGAGGAGATGGAGCAGACCCTGGACAAGATGGAGACCCGGACGGCGGCTGCCGCCTTTGACCTGATCTCCATCGTGGTACAGTTCGCCCAGGAGGTGCTGGCCGAGCAGGGGAACCAGATGGTCCACACCTCCGGCATCACCCACCTGCTGGAGCACCCGGAGTATCACAGCCTGGACAAGGCCAAGCCCCTGATGACCTATCTCAGTGAGGAAAAGGACGCGTCCAAGCTGCCGGTGCCCATGACGGGCAAGAACATGGATATCCTCATTGGTCCCGAAAATGTCAGCGAGGCCCTGAAAGACACCAGCGTGGTGATGGCCAGCTATGACATCGGGGACAATATGAAGGGCGTGATCGGCGTGGTGGGTCCCACCCGCATGGATTATGCCAAGGTGACGGCCCGCCTGTCTTACTTTGCCGAGAGCCTGACCAAGATGTTCGGCAAGGGAGAGCTCCCCGCCGGGGAGAAACAGCAGGAGCTGGGGCCGGAGCATCTGGACGAGAATGAGAACTAGATAAAAGGAGCGCACAGCTATGAGCAAGAAGGAAAAGCAGAACGAGACGCTCCAGCAGGAGCCCGTGGTGGAGGAGCAGGACGTCAAGCAGGAGGCGGCAGCCGAGCCTGAGGAGACGGCAGTCGATCCGCTGCTGAGCGAGCTGGAGTCGCTGAAGGACCAGGTGGCCGGGCAGGAGGACAAATACCTGCGCCTGGCGGCGGAGTATGACAACTACCGCAAGCGTACCGCCAAAGAGAAGGAATCCCTGTGGACCGACGTGAAGGCGGACACCGCCGGGGCCTTCCTCCCCGTGTACGACAACCTGGAACGGGCCCTGAAACAGGACACCGCCGACGAGGCCTTTAAAAAGGGCGTGGAGATGACCATGAACCAGCTGAAAGAGGTCTTGACCAAGCTGGGCATCACCGAGATCCCTGCCCAGGGCCAGCCCTTCGACCCCAAGTATCACAACGCGGTGATGCATGTGGAGGACGAGAGCCTGGGCCAGAACGTGGTGGCCGAGGTGTTCCAAACCGGCTTTCAGTGCGGCGAAAAGGTCATCCGGTTCGCCATGGTGAAAGTGGCAAACTAAAAAATAGTTTTCCCCATCCGGCGGTAAGACCGGCGGGGAAATGACGATAGTTACTTTGTAAACAACACACTTTTTCATATATTGGAGGAATTGATTATGTCTAAGATCATTGGTATCGACCTGGGTACTACGAATAGCTGCGTGGCGGTGATGGAGGGCGGCGACGCCGTGGTCATCCCCAACGCGGAAGGCAACCGGACCACCCCCTCTGTGGTGGCTTTCTCTAAGGACGGCGAGCGGATGGTGGGCCAGGTGGCCAAGCGCCAGGCCATCACCAACCCCGACCGCACCGTGATCTCCATCAAGCGTGAGATGGGCACCGACTATAAGGTGGACATCGACGGCAAGAAGTACACCCCTCAGGAGATCAGCGCCATGATCCTGCAGAAGCTGAAGTCTGACGCCGAGGCCTATCTGGGCCAGCCCGTCACCGAAGCTGTCATCACCGTCCCCGCCTACTTCACCGACGCCCAGCGTCAGGCCACCAAGGACGCCGGCAAGATCGCCGGTCTGGACG
>URNZ01000038.1 GCA_900549405.1 uncultured Eubacteriales bacterium
TCCTCCACCTGGCGGTTCAGCCGGTGGATCTCGTCCACAAAGAGGATGTCGTTCTCGTTTAAATTGGTCAGCAGGGCGGCCAGGTCCCCCGCCTTTTCGATGGCGGGGCCGGAGGTCACCCGCACGTTTACCCCCATCTCGTTGGCGATGATGCCAGACAGGGTGGTCTTGCCCAGGCCCGGGGGGCCGTGGAGCAGCACGTGGTCCAGGGGCTCGTGGCGCATCTTGGCCGCCTGGATGAACACCTCCAGATTGCCCTTGGCCTTCTCCTGGCCGATATACTCCCGCAGGGTCTTGGGCCGGAGGGAATATTCGTTCTCATCCTCCCGGGTCAGGGAGGTGGTCACCAGGGGCTCCTCCATATCCTGGGGGTCAAAATCAGAATTGGAAAAATCAATAGACATTGGGTCACTTCCTATTGGCGGTCAAGAATTTAATTCTTCATCATCTTTTTCAGCGCCGCCTTGATGATCTGCTCCAGGGTCAGGCCCTCCAGATCCAGGCCCTTCAGGGCCAGGTTGATCTCCCCCTGGGAGTAGCCCAGGACGGCCAGGGCGGCGGAGGCCTCAGACAGCTTGTTTTCCGGGATGACGGTGATGCCGCTGCCGCCATAGCTCTCCCCTGCGGTACCGAAGCTCTGGCCCTTGGCCAGCTTGTCCTTCAGCTCTAAGATCACCCGCTGGGCGATCTTTTTGCCGATGCCCTGGGCGCAGGTGAGGGCCTTCTCGTCCCCGGTGATGATGGACAATGCCAGGTTGGCCGGGGTGGTGGCCGACAGGATGGACAGCGCTGCCTTGGGGCCCACGCCGGAGACGGAGATGAGCTGGCGGAACAGGTTCAGTTCCTCCTGGGTGCCAAAGCCGAAGAGCTCCATGGCGTCCTCCCGGGTGTTCAGGTGGGTGAACAGCTTGGCTTTCTCCCCCTGCTTCAGCTTGGACAGGGTATAGCTGGTGGTGCGGCAGGCATAGCCCACGCCGCCGCAGTCGATGACGGCCAGGTTGGCCTCCATGTGGGCCACCGGGCCGCTGACATAGTAAAACAAAACGATCCCTTCCTTATGATAATCGGTCAGCGCCGCTTATCTGGTGTCATATTTCGCCGGGTCGAACTCCCGGTCTGTGTTCAAAAGCGAGGTGGCCGCCCGGCTGTGGCAGATGGCCAGGGCCAGGGCGTCGGCGGCGTCATCCGGCTTGGGAATTTCTTTCATGTGCAGCAGGTGCTGGGTCATCAGCATCACCTGGCGCTTTTCTGCCTTGCCATAGCCCACCACCGCCTGCTTCACCTGCATGGGGGTATACTCGAACACGGGCACCCCCAGCTTCTCGGCGGCCAGCAATATCACCCCACGGCCATGGGCCACGGCGATGCCGGTGGTGATGTTCTTGGTGAAAAATAACTCCTCCACTGCCATCTCGTCGGGGTGAAAGGCGTGGATCAGCTCCTCCATGTCGTTGGAGATCTGCAGCAGCCGGTTGGACAAGGGGATGCCCGGCGGCGTGGTGATGACCCCATAGCGCAGCAGCTGGTTCCGGTTCCGCTCCGCCCGGACCAGGCCAAACCCGATGGTGGCCACCCCGGGGTCGATGCCTAAAATGATCATGCCGCCCTCCCCTGTTCGCTGTTAGTCGTACTATTGTACCACAAAGTTTTGAAAATGGAAAGCAGAATAAATTTTGTTGCCCGGGTTGCCGGGGACATGGTACAATGATATGGAACAAGAAGAATAAACTGCTCATGGAGGTGCTCCTATGAAAAAAGTGGAATTCGTGCGGGTCAAGTCGGAACTGAGCGGCTATGGCTTTGGCAAGGGCATGAAATATTGCTTCACCGGCATCGAGAACATCATCAAAGACCGCCTGATGGACGGCTGGTCTTTTGAGGGCTACGTCCCCGTGGAGACCCGGGGCATTGGCGACATAGAGACCCTGTCGCTGATTTTTCAGAAGGATATGTAAGTCATCATGACGAAGAAACGAATCAGAGATAGAGAGTGATTTGACCGGAAATTTGAAATATTTTTCCGCCAGTGCTTGACAAAGCTCCCCTTTTTCGCTACAATCATCGTTACAACAAGCGATGAAGGGAATAAAGACAGCGGTCTGCCCGCTTCAGAGAGCCGATGGTTGGTGCGAATCGGCGTGTGCTCCGCTGTGTATGACTGGTCCCCGAGCTTTCTGTCCGAACAAATGGAGTAGGACAGAACGTCTGGCCCCGTTATCGGCCCCGGCCTTGTTAGAGGCTTCTAAGGGCCGTTTGGGCGACCAACGGCTGAACCAGGGTGGTACCGCGTGTTATTCACGCCCCTGACTTGAACCACACAAGTCAGGGGCGTTTTTCCGTTTCCCTGACGGACATTTTAAGGAGGATCTGCAACTATGAAACCCGGATATCAGAAGTATATTCCCTTCCAGCCCCAGGAGATCGAAAACCGCACCTGGCCTGACAAGGTCATCACCAAGGCCCCCACCTGGTGCTCCGTGGACCTGCGGGACGGCAACCAGGCCCTGGTGGACCCCATGAACCTTCAGGAGAAGCTGGAGTATTTCCACACGCTGGTGGACATCGGCGTGAAGGAGATCGAGATCGGCTTCCCCTCCGCCAGCGAGACGGAGTATGAGATCTGCCGCGAGCTGATCGAGGGCGGCCACATCCCCGACGACGTGACCATCCAGGTGCTGGTCCAGGCCCGGGAGCACCTGATCCGCAAGACCTTCGAGGCCATTCGCGGTGCCAAGAACGTCATCCTCCACTTCTATAACTCCACCTCCACCCTCCAGCGCAAGGTGGTGTTCCACATGGACACCGACGGCATCACCAAGATCGCCACCGACGCCGCCGACCTGATCTATGAGATGAGCAAGCCCCTCAGTGACGAGGGCATGAACCTGCGCTTTGAGTATTCCCCCGAGTCCTTCATGGGCACCGAAATGGACTATGCCGTGGAGATCTGCCAGGCGGTGCTGGACCACCTCCACGCCACCCCGGAGCGCAAGGTCATCCTGAACCTGCCCACCACCGTGGAGAACTGCATGCCCAACCAGTTTGCCGACATGCTGGAGTATTTCTGCCGCAAGATCCCCGGACGGGACAGCGCCATCATCTCCCTCCACCCCCACAATGACCGGGGCACCGGCGTAGCCACCACCGAGATGGGCCTGCTGGCCGGGGCGGACCGCGTAGAGGCCACTCTGTTCGGCAACGGCGAGCGCACCGGCAACGTGGACATGGTCACCCTGGCCATGAATATGTGGACCCAGGGCATCGACCCGGAGCTGGACTTCCACGACATCAACAAGATCAAAGAGATGTTCGAGCGCTGCACCAAGATGCCCGTGGGCGACCGCCAGCCCTACGCCGGCAAGCTGGTGTTCACCGCCTTCTCCGGCAGCCACCAGGACGCCATCAACAAGGGCAGCCAGTATATGAAGGACTCCGGCACCGAGTATTGGGAGATCCCCTATCTGCCCATCGACCCCGCCGACGTGGGCCGGGAGTACGAACCCATCATCCGCATCAACTCCCAGTCCGGCAAGGGCGGCGCGGCCTATATCATGGAGCACAACTTCGGCTTTGATCTGCCCAAGGCCATGCACCCGGAGTTTGGCGCGGTGGTCCAGCACGAGACCGACGCCGTGGGCACCGAGATCACCCCGGAGCGCATCAACCAGCTGTTCCACCAGACCTATATCGACGTGGACGGCCCCTACAAGCTGCTCAAGCATTCCTTCCAGGAGACCATCGACGGCGAGGGCCACTCCCACGTGGCCTTCCAGGGAACCATCCAGCACACCGACACCATCTTCCAGGTGGCCGGTGAGGGCAACGGCCCCATCGACGCCTTCTTCAACGCCATCAAGGGCGAGAAGATGGCCCGCTTCGCCTTCCTGGACTACGCCTCCCACGCCATCACCGACGGCTCCGACTCCCAGGGCGTGGCCTATATCCTGCTTCAGGACCAGCGGGACGGCAAGAAGTATTGGGGCGTGGGCCTGTCCCACAACATCAACCTGGCCCCCCTGCGCGGTATCCTCTCCGCCATCAACCGTGCCAAGCGCGCCGGGCACCACGAGTAAGTTCATCCTGATCTGTCTGATCTGTCTAACGGCAAAGGCCGGTCCCTCCGGGGACCGGCCTTTGATTATTTCCGTTTCTTCGGCTTGGGTGCAGGCAGTTCGTCGTACATGGCGTTGAACAGGCCTGTCAGGAACTCCTTGTTATCCACCTCGTCCACCAGCAGCATCTCCTTCGCGCCCTCATAGGGCAGCTCATACCGCGCTGCGGGCATATAGGCCACAGCCGACTTTACGGGCTTTACCAACAGCCGGTCATCATAGATACCGCCCACGATCTTGCCCCGGTAATACAGGATGAATTCACCCATCATGGCTCGATGGCTTATTTCCTCCAAACCGGACAGCTGCTCTAATATGTAATTCAGATATTCTTTTCTGGACGCCATAATCCCCTTCTCTCCCCTTTTGTGGTTTTGATTTCATTATACGCGGTCTGTCATAAATACTCCAGATTAGATTTGATATTTTAGTCCGATTATATTAAAATTGCTTCTAAAGGAGGGTACACGATGAATATAAGCAGTTCGGTTTCTGACCTGCGGAACAACTTTGATAGCGAGATCTATTCCAAACTCATAGAGGCGGAACAGGAAGCAAAATCGACAGACAAACGATACACCTCCGCAGATGTACTAAAGGCCATGCAGGAGACGATTCGGTAATCAGGGGGACGGTTCTTGTGATTAGCACCTAATCAGAAGAACCGCCTCCCTGATTACATCTCTTCCCCCCTCCCCCGCCCAAATTAGTCCGCCTTTCTTTCTCTATTTTCCCGGTTTATTTTTGTTTTATCTGTGAGATATCCCGATTTTGCGGGAGGACTTTCGATATCAATTGACTTTTCGCCGCTTTAGAGTATACTTAACTTTGTTCTTATTTGATCTATTCCGCCTGTCTCTGCCCAGTTGGGGCTGTTTTTTGCATACAGGGTTCTTGTAAGAAGAACAGAGACGGGTCGGCTTTCTTTTAAGGAGGCGCTTCCATGGCAAAAGCGGCGGACAACATCCCAAAGGCGGCGGCCAAGGCCCCTGCCCGCATGTCGAAAAAGGACTCTCTCACCAAGGACCAGCTCCGGGCGGTGGACGCCTGGTGGCGGGCGGCCAACTATCTGTCCGCCTGTCAGCTCTATCTGCTGGACAACCCCCTGCTGCGCCAGCCCCTGCGGCCCGAGCACCTGAAGCAGCACATCGTGGGCCACTGGGGCACCTGTCCCGGCCAGAATTTTATTTACACCCATCTAAACCGGGCCATTGTGAGATATGACCTGGACATGATCTACATCTGCGGTCCCGGCCACGGGGGCAACGCGGTGGTGGCCCAGGACTATCTGGACGGCTCCTACAGCGAGGTATACCCCAACATCAGCCAGGACGAGGCGGGGATGAAGCGGCTGTTCCGCCAGTTCTCCTTCCCCGGCGGCATCCCCTGCCACACGGCACCGGAGACCCCCGGCTCCATCAACGAGGGGGGCGAGCTGGGCTATTCTCTGGCCCACGCCTTCGGCGCCGTGATGGACAACCCCGGCCTCATCGCCGCCTGCGTGGTGGGGGACGGCGAGGCGGAGACCGGCCCCCTGGCCGCCGCGTGGCACTCCAACAAGTTCCTGAACCCCATCACCGACGGGGCAGTGCTGCCCATCCTGCACCTAAACGGCTTTAAAGTCTCCAACCCGACGATTTTCGCCCGCATCTCCCACGAGGAGATCGAGATGTTCTTCAAGGGCTGCGGCTGGGAGCCCCGGTTTGTGGAGGGGGACGAGCCCCAGTCCATGCACCAGAAGATGGCCGCCGCTTTAGATTGGGCCGTGCGGGAGATCCAGCGCATCCAGGAGTACGCCCGTTCCAGCGGCGACGCCGCCCGGCCCCGCTGGCCCATGATCGTCCTGCGCACCCCCAAGGGCTGGACCGGCCCAAAAGAGGTAGATGGCAAAGTGGTGGAGGGCTCCTGGCGCTCTCACCAGGCCCCCATCCCCGTCCACGACGGCCAGCCGGGGCGGTTAGAACAGCTGGAGACCTGGCTGCGCAGCTATCACCCCGAGGAGCTCTTTGACGAGAACGGCACCCTCATCTCCTCCCTTCAGGACTTCGCCCCCAAGGGGGAGCGGCGCATGGGGGCCAATCCCCACGCCAACGGCGGCCTGCTGCTGCGGGACCTGCGCATCCCCGACTTCCGGGAGTACGCCCTGGAGGTCCCCCAGCCGGGGGCGGTGGAGGCGGAGGACATGGCCGTTCTGGGGGGCTATGTGCGGGATCTGATGTCCCGGAACCTGTCCGGGCGGAATTTCCGCATCTTCGGGCCGGATGAGACGGCGTCTAACCGCCTGGACCAGGTGTTCCAGGCCAGCGGCCGCCGCTGGGCCGATGAGATCGACCCTGAAACAGACGAGGGTCTGTCCCACGACGGGCGGGTCATGGACGCCGCCCTGTCCGAGCACTTGTGCCAGGGCTGGCTGGAGGGCTACCTCCTCACCGGGCGGCACGGCTTTTTCAACAGCTACGAGGCCTTTATCCGCATCGTGGACTCCATGGTCTCTCAGCACGCCAAGTGGCTGAAGGTGTGCCGTCAGCTGCCTTGGCGGCAGTCCATCGCGTCGCTGAACTATGTGCTGGCCTCTAACGTGTGGCAGCAGGACCACAACGGCTTTACCCACCAGGACCCTGGCTTTTTGGACCACGTGGCCAACAAAAAGGCGGACGTGGTGCGGCTCTACCTCCCCCCCGACGCCAACTGCCTGCTGTCCTGCTTTGACCACTGCATCCAGAGCCGGAACCAGATCAACGTGATGATTGCCTCTAAACTCCCCCGGCCCCAGTGGCTGAACATGGAGGAGGCCATCAAGCACTGCACCCACGGCATCGGCATCTGGCAGTGGGCTTCCAACGACCAGGGCTATGAGCCTGACGCGGTGCTGGCCTGCTGTGGCGACACCCCCACGTTAGAGACCCTGGCCGCCGTGACCATCCTGCGCCACCATCTGCCCGATTTGAAGATCCGGGTGGTGAATGTGGTGGACCTGATGAAGCTCCAGCCCCACACCGAGCACCCCCACGGTCTCACCGACGAGGACTATGACGCCCTGTTCACCACCGACGCCCCCATCATCTTCGCCTTTCACGGCTACCCCACCCTGGTCCACGAGCTGACCTATCGCCGCCACAACAAAAAGCTCCACGTCCGGGGTTATAAGGAGGAGGGCACCATCACCACCCCCTTCGACATGCGGGTGCGCAACGACATCGACCGCTTCCACCTGGTCATGGACACGGTGAAGCGCCTGCCCCAGCTGGGCAACAGCGCCGCCTACCTCATCCAGGAGATGAAGGACAAGCTGGTGGAGCACCGCCAATACATCACCACCCACGGCCAGGACATGCCCGAGGTGCGGGACTGGAAGTGGAACGGCGGGAAGGGCATCTATTGATTTTAAACAAGCGGAGAGGGCAGGAACAGACTGAACTGTTTCTGCCCTCTTGACCTATATAATTTGGGCGGATATACTTAGCAACTCGGTTTGGTACCCGCTCCTTTACCTTGCTTCGCTGAGAAAGCCGAATGATTGCTCGATGAAGCACCCGCAAACCTTGAAAGAGTTTCGAAGCAGTTTCCTTGCCGACAATCGGCAGCGAACACCCGCCCGGACCAGTTTTGCAGAGTCCAGTATCCCCGGCTTATTCTCCAGCGCCATGGTCACCCCCCTCTCCCCTGCGTAATTCACGAGTGGTTCCTCTTGATGGTCTTAGTAGTATACCACGCATCGCGTAGAGGTTCAAATTGTGCGCTCCGTGTGAGAAGCGACATACACTATCAAAAATCCCAGACAGTGTCTGGAATTTCAATTCACGCCTTCTTTGCAGGGAGCGACAATGTGACCACAACAATTTAACAGACGCCGTCTGTTATTTTGATCCACGCCCCCCTCGCGGGGGGCGACTTAACCTTTATCTTAAAAGCAACATCTTTATTTCTAGTGATAAGATGTTTTAATTTTATTGAGTGAGATAGTATTTGCATGATCCTATTTTCTGTGGTAGACTAAGAAAGTCAGTTCTATGTATAGAGCTGTGGATTGAAAATAGTGTTAAGATGTTTTCAACGCAGAAACCCCCGCCCCCAAGCCGTTCTCACGACTCAGGGACGGGGGTCTTACTCTATCTGATTCTATTACTGCGGGGGTCAGGTTCAGCCCTCCACCACGCCGCCTTCGACGACCAGCTCGTCCTCGTAGTCGGCGCCGTAGGTGTCCACCAGGGTGGCCTCATAGTCCTTGTGGAAGAAGTTCTCCTCGCCCAGGGTCTTGATCTCCTCGTTCAGCCAATCCAGCAGGGTCTGGTTGCCCTGGGACACGGCGGGGGCGATGGTGTCCTTGCTGCCCAGAGAGGGGATGCCCACGGTGTAGCCGGTGTTCTGGCTGGCAAAAGCGATGACCTCGGTGTTGTCGTTGGCCCAGGCCACGCCGTTGCCGTTTTCAATGGCGTTCTTGGCGTTGGCATAGGTGTCGTACTTCTGGAGAGGGATATCGGGATAGTTCTCGGTGAGATAGGTCTCGGCGGTGGTGCCGGAGATGACGATCATCTGGTCATTGGCGTCCCAGTTGTCCAGGCTGTCAATGACCCGGCTGTCCGGGGAGACCACGCCCAGAGCCACGTTCATATAGGGCAGAGCGAAGTCCACCTCCTCGGCACGCTGGGGGGTCACAGTGAAGTTGGCCAGGATCACGTCCACTTTGCCGGTCTGGAGATACTCGATGCGGTTGGCGGCCTCGGTGGAGACGAAGTTCACCTCCACGCCCAGGTCCTCCCCGATGCGGTTGGCGAAGTACACGTCATAGCCCTGATAGTCGCCGTTCTCGTCCACATAGCCGAAGGGGTTCTTGTCAGAGAACACGCCGATGTTGATGGTGCCGCTGTCCTTGATCTGGTCCAGGGTGCGGTAGACGGTCTTGCCGTCCCCGCTGCCGGAGGCGCTGCCAGAGACGGAACCGGCGCTGGAAGTGGCGCTGTTCCCGTTGCCGCAGGCGGCCAGAGCCATCAGCATGGCGGCGGAAAGTGCGGCGGACAGGACTCTTTTCAGGTTTTTCATTGCAAAAACTTCCTTTCAAATTCTATTTATGTCAAACTCCCGGCCATTTAAGCCTTGGGAGCCTTGACTGCGTCAAATTCAAACATATTCAGGAACTGCTTGGCCCGCTGGGTCTGGGGGTGCTGGAAGAACTGCTCCGGCGGGGCCTCCTCGGCCACCACGCCGCCGTCTAAAAACAGCACCCGGTCGGCGATGGCCCGGGCAAACTGCATCTCGTGGGTGACGATGACCATGGTCTTGCCCTCCCGGGCCAGGCCCAGCATCACGTCCAGCACCTCCCGGACCATCTCCGGGTCCAGGGCCGCCGTCACCTCGTCAAAGAGCAGGATCTCCGGGTGCATACACAGGGCGCGGACAATGGCCACACGCTGCTTCTGGCCGCCGGAGAGCTGGCGGGGATACTGGTCCTGCTTCTCCAGCAGACCCACCCGGCCCAGCAGGGCCCGGGCCTCCTCCCGCACCTCTTCCCGGGGCTTCTTCAGGACTTTACAGGGGGCCAGGAGAATGTTGTCCATCACCGTCAGGTGGGGAAAGAGCTCATAGCTCTGGAACACCATGCCGATGCGGCGGCGCAGGGCGGGCAGATCTTTGGCCCCCTGGCCGATGACCTGGCCGTTTAAGCGGACCTGGCCGCCCTGGATGGGCTCCAGGGCGTTGATACACCGCAGCAGGGTACTCTTGCCGCAGCCGCTGGGGCCGATGATGACCACCACCTCCCCCTGGCCCACAGAGAAGCTCACGTCCTTTAAGATGGTGTTCTGGCCATAGGCCTTGGTCAGGTGGTCGATTTGCAAAAGGGGCTCATTCATTGGGACTTACCTCCATTTTTCTTCCAGGTGCCGGGCCAGCAGGCTGATGGGCCAGCAGACCAGGAAATAGAGCAGCAGCACAGTCAGATAGATGCCGAAGGCCGCGTTGGGGCTGGCGGAGCGGTTGGCCTCGATGATCTGCTGGGCCACCTTCAGCACCTCCACCACGCCGATCATTAAGATCAGGCTGGTGGTCTTGATCATGCGGGTGATGAGATTGATGGACAGGGGCAGCAGACGGCGCAGGGTCTGGGGAATGATAATGTAGTAATAGGTCTGGAGCTTGCTCAGGCCTAAGGCCTCGGCGCTCTCATACTGGTGCTTGGGGATGGAGATGAGCGCCCCCCGGACCAGGTCCCCCATCTCCGCCGTGCCCCACAGGGAGAAGACGATGATGGCGGACAGCTCCCCGGACAGGTCCCAGCCCAGGGCCCGGGTGGTCCCGAAGAACACCAGGAACAGCAGGACCATCTGGGGCATGATGCGGATAAACTCCAGATACAGCCGCAGCACCGCCCGCAGGACGATGTTTTTCCGGGTCATCAGCACGCCCAGCAGCAGACCCAGGGGGATGCTGATGGCCACGGCGATGAGACTGACCCGCAGGGCCACCCACAGGCCGCCCAGCAGGCGGACCATGTTCTTGCCCTTCAGCAGGACTTCAAGACCCAAATCCGGCATAGCGCACCCTCCTCTCGATCAGGGTCCCCACCACCGACACGGGCAGCAGGATAATGAGATAGAACACCACCAGCATGAACAGGCTCTCGGTGGTCTTGGCGTACATGCCGATCAGGTCCTTGGCGGTGAACATCAGGTCCATCAGGCTGACGGCGCTGAACACGCTGGTCTCCTTCAGCAGGAAGATGACGTTGGCCACAAAGGCGGGCACGCTGATGGACACCGCCTGGGGCAGCACCACATAGGCCATGGCCTGGGTGCGGGTCATGCCTAGGCTGAAGGCGCTCTCCCGCTGGATGGGCTCCACCGCCTCCAGGCCGCTTCGAAACGCCTCGGCCATGTAGCTGCCCCCCAGAAAGGCCAGTCCGGCCACGCCGCACATGGCGGGGCTGGTGCGGATGCCGATCTTAGGCAGGCCATAATAGAGGAAGAACAGCTGGATCAGCAGCGGGGTGTTCCGGCTGATCTCGATATACACCGCCACCACCCGGCGCAGCACGGGGATCTTTTCATACTGGATCACCGCGCAGGCCAGGCCCACGGCGATGGACAGCAGAATGCCCATCACGCCCAGCCGCAGTGTCAGCCAGGCCGCCTTTTCGTACAGGGGCAAGTATTGTTGGATAAATTCCCAGTTCAGAATGGTCATCGCCTTTCTTCGGGGCTCTCCCCCGGCGTTTTGGCATAAAAAAACGGGAGCTCATCGCTCCCGGTCAACCAACCTCAACAGCCGCGCCCGCAGACGCAGGATGCAGACAGCCCCGCCGCGCCCCTGCGCAAGCTGGCCGTGAGAGAGGACCGAGAGACAGACATTCCGCGACAACAACAACAGCACATCATGTTCATCATAGCTTCTCTCTCCTTCCCGGCGTCAGAGCCAAATTTGATGTTGCTATGGTACTCCTTTCAACCTAGTTTGTCAACAGGTAAATTGGTATTGTTTTATCTTTCTGGATTTTGCGCCCCTCTCCTTTCATTTATTTAGTTTATTCAGTTTTCATTCGTACAGCTATAGACATTCAAAATATTTTGTGATATGATTTTAAAAACCAGATTTGTCTGGCGTTTATTTTTGACTATTTTCCGGCCAGCGGGCCATGCTAATCAAAACCACGTTTTATTTATAGGAGGTCATTCCCATGTATTATGCCAGCGGAAATTACGAGGCGTTCGCCCGCCCCAAAAAGCCTGAGGGGGTGGACCAAAAGTCCGCCTATCTGGTGGGCAGCGGCCTGGCCGCCCTGGCCGCCGCCTGTTATCTGGTGCGGGACGGCCAGATGAAGGGCGAGAACGTCCACATTCTGGAGAAGGGCGACCTGCCCGGCGGGGCCTGCGACGGCTATAAGTTCGAGAACCTGGGCTACGTCATGCGGGGCGGCCGGGAGATGGACAACCACTTCGAGGTGATGTGGGATCTGTTCCGCTCCATCCCCTCCATCGAGACCGAGGGCGTCAGCGTGCTGGACGAGTATTACTGGCTGAACAAGGCCGACCCCAACTACTCCCTGTGCCGGGCCACGGTGGACCGGGGCCAGGACGCCCACACCGACGGCAAGTTCGGCCTGTCTGACAAGGGCGCCAAAGAGATCTTAAAGCTGTTCTTCACCCCCAACGAGGACCTGCAGAACAAGCGCATCACCGACATCTTTGACGACGAGGTCTTTAAAAGCAACTTCTGGCTGTATTGGCGGACCATGTTCGCCTTTGAAAACTGGCACAGCGCCCTGGAGATGAAGCTCTATCTCCAGCGCTATATCCACCACATCGGCGGTCTGCCCGACTTCAAGGCCCTGCGCTTCACCCGCTATAACCAGTACGAGTCCATGATCCTGCCCATGGTGAAGTATCTGGAGGGCTTCGGCGTCCAGTTCCACTATGGCGTTCAGGTGACCAACGTGCAGTTCGACTGCAACAAGACCCGCAAGCTGGCCACCCGCATCGACGTGCTGCGGGACGGCAAGCCCGACGCCATCGCCCTGACGGAGAACGACCTGGTGTTCATCACCCACGGCGGCTGCGTGGAGAACTCCGCCACCGGCAGCCAGGACAAGCCCGCCCCCTTCAATACCGAGCTGCGCCCCGGCGGCGGCTGGGACCTGTGGAAGAAGATCGCCGCCCAGGACCCCTCCTTCGGCCACCCGGAGAAGTTCTGCTCCACCCCGGAGCAGACCAACTGGATGAGCGCCACCGTGGAGACGCTGGATGACCGCATCATCCCCTATATCAAAAAGATCTGCAAGCGGGACCCCTTTACTGGCGGCGTGGTCACCGGCGGCATCGTCACAGTGAAGGACTCCTCCTGGCTGCTCAGCTGGACCATCAACCGCCAGCCCCAGTTCCGGGACCAGCCTGAGGGCCACTGCCTGGTGTGGCTCTATTCCCTGTTCACCGACAAGCCCGGCGACTTTGTGAAAAAGCCCATGCGGGACTGCACCGGCAAGGAGATCTGCATGGAGTGGCTCTATCACCTGGGCGTCCCCGCCGACCAGATCGAGGACATGGCCGCCCACAGCGCCAACACCGTGCCCGTGATGATGCCCTATATCGACGCCTTCTTCATGCCCCGGGCTTATGGGGACCGGCCCGCCGTGGTCCCCCAGGGTGCAGTCAACTTCGCGTTTTTGGGCCAGTTTGCCGAGACCGCCCGGGACACCATCTTCACCACGGAATATTCTATGCGCACGGGCATGGAGGCGGTGTATACCCTGCTGAACGTGGACCGGGGCGTGCCCGAGGTGTGGGGCAGCGTGTTCGACCTGCGCTGCCTGCTGGATGCCACCGTAAAGCTCCGGGACGGCAAAAAGGCCACCGACATGGACCTGGGCTGGATGGAGCGCATGGCCCTGAAAATGGCCCTGGGCAAGATCCAGGGGACCGATCTGGAGAAGCTGCTGAAGGCTTATGAGGTGATCTGAGCGGCGCATCGTTCGGGCGGATGGGGACATCCGCCCCTACGAAACGCCGACGAAATACGGGTAGGGGCGGACCTCTGTGTCCGCCCGCAGCCCTCTCCGCCCCCTGCGGGGGCACCTCCCCCAATGGGGGAGGCAAGTAAGACAGATTGCCACGTCGGGCCATGCCCTCCTCGCAATGACAGGGCACGCCCTTGGCTCCCCCTCCGGGGGAGCTGGCACGGCGAAGCCGTGACTGAGAGGGCCTCCCCCAAAAATTCAACCGGACTGGCCGTTCCCCTAATTAACGGCCAGCCCGGTTTTTTTATTCCAACGTGATCTTTCCGTGCTCTTTTTCATACTCCGCGATGCATTTCAGCATCAGCTGGATGATCTGGGCGTTGGCCGAGCGGCCTTTGAACCCGCAGACATAGCGGAACTTTGCCAGAATGTCTCCATCCACCCGCAGCCCGAAGTGCTTTTCATTGATCTTGTTCATCCTCTTTGCCTCCGTATAACGCTATTATGGACTTATAATAGCGTTAATCCTTGCAAAATATTGAAAATGGAGTTATGATAGAGTTATAATAACTCTGGAAATTTCAGAGCGCAAAATGTAACCGGACTCTGACCGGGACCACAAGAACGAATGGAAAAAGAGGACGCAGGCATGAACGAACTGAAAAGTCTGAGCTATGAGGAGCTGCTGTGCTTTATGCGCAGCGCCCCGGCCAGCATTTTCTTGAAAGACACCCAGTGCAAATATCGCTTTGTCTCCAACCTGTGCGGCCTGGCCCACGGCGGCACGACGGACGGCATTCTGGGCAGGACCGATTTGGAGATCCAGGCCGACCCCGCCCTGGGCCGGGAGTACTACGAGGATGACCTGCACGTCCTGGCTACGGGCCAGGGCAGCCAGCGGGTCAGCCGCCTCTCCCTCCCCACCGGCCCGGTCTATCTGGAGATCAAAAAGAACCCGGTGGTGCTCCGCGGGGCGGTCATCGGCATCATCGGGGTCATCAACGACATCACCCAGCGGGTGACCCAGGAGCAGGAGTTGAAAGAACTCTCGTTTCGGGACAAGCTCACGGGGCTGTATAACCGGAACTATCTGGAGACCCGTATCCGCCGCTATGTCCGCTCCGATGACTTCCCCGCCAGCTTAATTATGGCCGACTGCAACTATTTGAAACGGGTGAACGATACCCTGGGTCACGAATATGGCGACCTGATGCTCCAGCGGGTGGCCCGGTGTATTCAGGACAGCATTCCCCAAAACTCCGTGGCCATGCGGGTGGGCGGGGACGAGTTTCTCATCCTCTGCCCCAAGTGCTCCTCGGACCAGGCCGCCGAGCTGATCGCCCGCATCCGCCGGCGTTTAGCGGCGCGCAGCGACGGCATCCTCACCCTGGACGTGGCCTTTGGCAGCTATACCGCCCAGGACGACAGCCTGACCTTTGACCAGGTGTTCCACCGGGCGGACCGGGCCATGTATGAAAACAAAAAAGAGATGCACCGCACACAGGTGCAATGAACCGCAAAGCAGCCGCCCGGCCGGGCGGCTGTTTTTGCGCGTTGGGGAACGGATTGCCACATCTTCACTTCATATATTTCTCCCGGAATTCCTCCGCCGGGATGGCCTTGGAGAACCAGAAGCCCTGGGCGCTGTCGCAGCCCACGGTGCGCATGATGTCCACCTGTTCCCGGGTCTCAATGCCCTCGCAGATGACCTGATAGCCCAGGCTCTTCACCATGTTCACCACCTGCTGCAGAAAATAGATGCCCCGCTGGTTCTCCGCGCAGCGGGCGATAAAGCCCCGGTCCAGCTTTATGGTGTTGATGGGGATGTCCACCACGGAGTTGAGCACGGAATAACCCGCGCCGAAGTCGTCCAGGGAGGTCTGCATCTTCTTCTCCTGGAAGCAGGCGAAGAGCTTTTTCACGCAATCGAACTCGGACACGGCGGCGGTCTCGGTAAGCTCGATCTCCAGCAGCTCGGCACTGACCTGATGGCGCTGGAGGATATTCTCGCAGCGCCGGGCGTTCTCCGGGTCCTTGGCCAGCGCCACCGAGGCATTCACCGCAATGGGGAACAGCCTCAGGCCGTCCTGAATGCCGCGCTTTAAAAACTCCGCCACCTGCTCGAACATATAGAGGTCCAGGTCCACGATGCGGCCCGTGGTCTCCAGAATGGGGATGAACTGGTCGGGATAGAGCACCGTGCCGTCCTCCCGCTCCCACCGGACCAGGGCCTCCGCCCCGATGACGGAAAAGTCCTTCAATGAGAACTTGGGCTGGAGATACAGCTTGAACTCTCCCCGCTCCATGGCCCGGTTCAGACCGTTGGTCAGCTCGTTGGCCAGGGTCTGCCGCTCCCCCATCTGCCGGTCATACCGCAGGACGGAGACCCGGCTGTCGGGCCGGAGCTGCTTGCGGGCGAAGTTGGCCTTGTCGATGGCGGCGGAGGCGCTGAGACAGTCCGGCTCGATCTCGTAGATGCCGCTGCGCAGGCGCAGGCTGGCCTCCGGGTATTTCTCCGCCTGCTGCCGCTCGAACACCCGGTTCATCCGCTCTACAAAGACCGTGCTGTCCTCCGGCTTGCGATAGGGCAGATAGACGGCGAACTGGTCCCCGGCCACCCGGGTCATGTACACGTCCCCTACGGCCCGCACGCCGGCCACCAGATAGTTGCTGAACTCCTTCAGCACCTGGTCGCCCACGGCGTAGCCATATTTCTCGTTGAAGTATTTAAAGTTTTCAAAGTCGCTGTACACGATGATGTGGCCGTCGGCATAGCCGCCCACGATCTTGTGCTCGATCTCCTCCCGAAAGCGGCCAAAGCTCAACAGGCCGGTGAGCCGGTCAAAGTCCGGGGCGGCCATCATGCCCCGGTTGATGGCGTTGGCGGCCAGGTGCTTGGTGAGATAGGCGTTGATGATCTTGGTGATCTCCCCCAGCTCTCTGCGGCTCTGCTTGGTCCAAAAGCGCTTGCTGCCGCACACCACATAGGAGATGGCCCCCAGATACTCGCCCTCGCTGTACATGGCGGCATAGACCACCGTCTTCGCGCCCCCCTGCATCAGCAGGGCGGCCCCGTCGGGGGAATACATGTCCATGTTGTCATACTGCAAAACGGTGGTGCCATACTCGTCATAGCTCTGGAACAGGGTGAGGAAGTCCTCCTTGGTAAAGCCTCTCCCCTGCTCCAGCACCTCCGGTGCCCGGGGAGAGGTCCACTGGAACTGCCGGGTGGTCCGGTGCTCCTTGATATCCGTGTTGATGACGGTGATGCGGTCCAGCTGGAGCCGGATGCCCACGATCTTTAAAAACAGGGGGATGGCCGCTTCGAAGCTGTTCATCTTTTCAAACAGCTCGAAGGCCGTGGAGATGAGGTCGTTGTGGAGGTATCGGGCGTCGATGTCCTCAGTTCTGACCTCTTTGCTCTCCCCCTTCTCTTTCTTTTCTTTCTCCCGTTCTCTCTCCGTCTCGGCATAGCGGTGGAGGTTGTCACAGAAGGCATATTGGTTGCGCCCGTTCTCCTTGGCCTGATACAGGGCCCAGTCGGCGTTTTCGAACAGCTGCTCATAGGAATAGCCCGATACGTTTTCCGGCAAAAAGCAGACCCCGATGCTGCATGTCATGTAGTAGTCGTTCTCCTCGAACACCAGCTTCCGCACCGCCTCAGACAGCTGCCTGGCCTTTTTCAGCACCACGGAGTGTCCGGCATCCTTCATAAAGACCAAAAACTCGTCTCCGCCGATCCGGGCCAGCACGTCCTCCCGCTTGAACAGGGTGTTCAGCAGACGGGCGAACTCCTGTAGCACTTTGTCCCCAAACAGGTGGCCGTAGCGGTCGTTCACGTTTTTGAAAAAGTCCACGTCAATGACCAGCAGGCCGCAGGAGGCATAGGGGTCCTTCTCCTCCAGATACCGGGCGATCAGTGTTTTGGCCATCCGGCGGTTATACAGCTGGGTCAGCGGGTCGTGCTGGGCCTGCCGGAGCAGGCTGCGCTCCCGCTCCTTCTCCGGGGTCACGTCCTTGGCATAGCCCACAAACACCTGCCCCTCCCGGATATCCTGCGCAGGCAGGGCGTCCGCCTCCAGGTAGAGCAGCTTCCCCTCTTTGATCTCCCGCAGCTCCAGGGGGCCGTGCATCTGGCCGGTAAGCAGCTCCCGCAGCTGCCAGCGATCCTCCGGCAGGACACAGCCCTGCGCACAGGCAGAGCCGACATAATGTTCAATGGTCCGCTGCACATTCAGCGCTTGGTCATAGACCACCATGGTGTCGGCGGCGGAAAAATATTCAAACAGATAGACCCGGCGGTGGCGCAGCAGCTCGGTCACCACACGGTTATCCTTGATGTCATTGATAAAACGGGACGATCTCATCTGCTCCCTCCCTTTCCCTTTTATATCAAATTTCTCTTTTCTTAAAAGTATAGCAGATTTTCCGGCGTCTTACAATCACAGGAAGCAAATTTTCAAAATCTTTACAATCCAGAAAAATACTAGTTTCGAGTCAAATTCTATGTAAAACCCAAAGCCCGGAGCGCTGTGCGGCGCTCCGGGCTTTGGGTTTGCCCTCCGGCTTTGTGCTCACCGGGTCATAACATTCAGGATCAGCACGATCACCAGCATGTGGACCG
>URNZ01000039.1 GCA_900549405.1 uncultured Eubacteriales bacterium
GAGGCCGCCATCAAGCGCATGATCCTGTATAAGTAAGAAGAGGGAGGGAACGAACAATGGCAAGAGTTAAGGGCGCGATGATGACGCGCAAGAGAAGAAACAAGATCCTGAAGCTGGCCAAGGGCTACTGGGGTGCCAAGTCCAAGCACTATAAGATGGCCAACCAGGCCGTGATGAAGTCCGGCGTTTACGCCTACACCGGCCGCAAGCTGAAGAAGCGCGACTTCCGTCAGCTGTGGATCACCCGTATCAATGCCGCCTGCAAGCTGAACGGCATGAACTATTCCACCTTCATGAACGGCCTGAAGAAGTCCGGCATCGTGATCAACCGCAAGATGCTGGCCGAGCTGGCTGTGAACGACAAGGCCGCTTTCGTCCAGCTGACCGAGACCGCCAAGAAGGCCCTGGCCTGATTTTTGGCGCATTCTCCATATGTCTTTAAGCAGAGCTCTGCCCCCTGGGCGGGGCTCTGTTTTTACGTGGACGCAAAACGGGAGGCGTTTATGAAAAAGAAGATTCTGGCCGCCCTGCTGCTGGCCGCCGCCCTGCTGCTGCCCGGCTGCGGCAGGGAGAAGCAGACGGAGTTTCAGGTGGGGGACCGGGTGGACACCTATTGGTTCCAGTTCACCGTGGACCAGGTGAAGACCACAGACCGCTGGATGGACTATCAGCCCCAGGAGGGCAGCCGCCTGGCGGTGTGCTATCTCACCCTGGACAGCACCTTCTCCGAGGCGGTGCCCATGAACTGGGCGGACTTTGTCCTGATCTGGGGGGACGGGGAGGCCGACGGCTCCTACCCCATCGAGTATCAGGGCCAGGAGCAGCTGCCCGACGAGTATTCCCTCATCAAGGGGGAGGAGCGTACCGGCTGTCTGGTGTTCGAGGTGCCCCAGGATGTGACCCGGGCCCAGCTGGCCTTTCAGGAGCTGTTCAACGAGGGGGACAGCGACAGCGTCTATACCGAGGGGGACACCTATACCGTGGACGTGGACCTGCCCGCCTGAGACAAATATCAGACAAAAAACAAGACCGATGCACAGTCAAACGGCTGTGCATCGGTCTTTTGCTGTCTCTGCGCCTGGGCGGCTTTTACGCCTGGGCGGCAGGGGCGGGGGTGTTCTTCTGCTTTTTCTTGCGGCCACGGCCCAGGTGGCTCAGGTTGTCGATGACGGAGTAGTACACGGGGGTGAAGACCAGGGTGACGATGGTGGAGATCACCATGCCGGAGATCATGGTCACGCCCATGTCGCTCATCATCTCGTTGCTCTCCCCAAGGCCCAGAGCCATGGGCACCATGGCCAGGACGGTGGTGAGGGTGGTCATCATAATGGGCCGGATACGGAGGGGACAGGCGTGGAGAATGGCCGTCTCGCGGTCCTCGCCCATGCCCCGGCGGATCTTGATGTACTCCACCAGGATGATGGAGGAGTTGACCACCGTACCGGCCAGCATGATGATGGCCACCAGGGCGATCATGGACATGTCCCGCCCAGTGAGGGGCAGGGCGAACAGCGCCCCGGTGAAGGCCACAGGCAGGATGAGCATGACCATGACGGGCATGGCAAAGGACTCAAACTGCACGGCCAGCACGAAGTAGACCAGCAGCAGGGCCACGGCCAGGGCCAGCCCCAGGTCGCCGAAGCTGTCCATCATGTCCTCATAGGCACCGGCGGTCTGGGCGGTGTAGCCCTGGGGCAGGGTGTACTGGTCCAGAATTTCGTTGATGGCGCGGGTGATGGCGGTGCTGTCGCCGCTGATGGTGTCGCCGGTGATGTTCACCTGGCGGGTCTGGTTGTGGCGGGTGATGCTCTGGGCGGCCTGCTCCACCGTGACATCGGCCACGGAGGACAGGGGCACGGTGCCGCCGTAGGCGGAGGAGACGGGCATGGAGCGCAGGGCGTCCAGGCTGACGGAGGAGGCCCCATCGCCCTTGACCATCACGTCATACTCCTTGTTGTTGATGGTCACCTTGGTGGCGGTGGCACCGGTGAGCTCGGCACGGACGGCGGCACCCACAGTGGCGGCGGTAAGCCCATACTGAGAGGCGGCCTCCCGCTTCATGGTCACCCGCACCTGGGCCACCTTGTCGGCCAGGGAGCTCTCCACATTGATGGCATCGGGCAGGGCGGAGATCTGCTGGGCCAGATCGTTGGAGATCATCTCCAGGGTATCATAGTCGTCGCCCTGGATCTCCACGCTGATGTCGTCGCCGCTGGTGGTGCCCATAGACATGGAGGAGGCGGACACGGTGATCTCGCACCCGGCGATGTCCTGAAGGGCAGAACGCAGATCGTCTACGATGTCAAAGGCGGAGCGGTCGCGGTCTGACTTGTCCACCAGCTTCAGGCCCATGGTGACCGAGTTGCCCGCGGACATCATGGAGGAGCCGTTGCTGGCCAGGTAATACATCTCGTCCAGCTCGGGCACCTCCCGCTGGACGATGGCGGTGACCCGGTCGGCGATGGCGGTGGACTCCTCCAGAGAGGAGCCGGTGGGCAGGCTGATGGACACAGACACGCTGCCCTGGTCCATGTCGGGGATCATGACCATCTTGGTGCTGGCCAGGGTGGCCGCAAAGAAGACCACCAAACCCACCGAGACCAGCATCCCGATCTTCAGGTGGCGGATAAAGAAGTTCAGCAGCCGCAGATAGACGGCGTTCAGCTTGGAGAGGAAACCGGACAGGGGGTTCTTCTTGACCCCGGCGGCCTGTCTGGCCGCCTCCTTGGCCCGCAGCTTTTCCACCTTTTCATCGGTGAGGGTGAAGTAGCACAGCAGGGGCACCAGGGTCAGGGAGATGAGCAGGGAGGCCCCGATGAGGGAGGCAATGGTCAGGCAGAAGTCCCGGAACATCTGGCCGGCGATGCCCCCGGAGAGCCCCAGGGGGACAAACACGGCCAGGGTGGTCAGGGTGGAGGCGATGACGGAGGAGGTGACCTCCTTGGTGCCGTCCACACAGGCGCTCATCCGGTCGTGGCCCTCCAGGGCAAAGCGGTTGATGTTTTCCAGCACCACGATGGAGTTATCCACGATCATGCCCACGCCCATGGCGATGCCGCCCAGACTCATCATGTTCAGGGTCAGGTCAAACACGTTCATCAGCACGAACACGGACAGGATACACACGGGCATGGACACGCAGATGGTGAAGGTGGGGCCGCCCCGGCGCAGGAACAGGAAGACCACGATGGCGGCCAGCACCACGCCCTGGATGATGTTGCTGAAGGCGGCGTTTACCGACTGGCTGATATACTCCCGGGCGGAGTAGGGGATGGTGTATTGCAGGGTGGGGTCGTCGGCCTTCAGCTCCTCCAGGCGCTTTTCCACCGCCTGGGCGGCGGCCATCTCGTTGGCCCCGGACTGCTTGGACACCTGCAGCATCACGCAGCCCGTGTCCCCCACCTTGGCGATGGCGGTGGAATCCTCGTCCTCCAGGGCGACAGAGGCCACTTCGGACAGGCGAACGGTGCCGCCGGCAGGCAGGGCGATGATGGTGTTGGCCACGTCGTCCACCGACTGGAACTTGGCATCGGTGGAGACGGTGAGCTTTTGGGTACCGTTTTGCAGGTCGCCGCCGGGATAGAGCAGGTTCTGCCCGGCCAGGAACTGGGAAATATAGGAGTTGGACAGGCCGAAGCCGGCGGCCTTGGCCGGGTCGATGCGCACGGCGATGTGCTGCTCGGTGCCGCCGCTCACCTGCACCTGGGCCACGCCGTCGATGCGCTCCAGGGCGGGGGCGATGTCGTCCTCGGCCTTGGCCTGCAGCTGGGACAAGTCGTCGCCCACCAGGGCGATCATGGCCGTGGGCATCAGCTCGCTGATGTTGATGTTCACGATGATGGGGTCAGAGGCATCGTCCGGCAGGCTTACCCGGTCAAACTGCTCCCGCAGCTTGGTGGCGGCGATGTCCAGGTCGGTGCCCTCCAGATAGGTGATCTGAATGGTGCTCACGTTTTCGGCGGAGGTGGAGGTGATCTCGTCCACGCCGGAGACGGACATGATGGCCGACTCCAGGGGCGAGGTGACCAGCTCCTCGATATCGCTGGGGTTTGCGCCCACATAGGTGGTCATGACCACGGCCATGGGCATCTCCATGTTGGGCATCAGGGCCATCTGCAGCCGGGTGCCGAACAGCACGCCGAAGATGACCACCATAATGACGGCCAGCAGGGTGGCCACTTTATGCTTGATACACGCCTTTGCAATATTCATCTGGCCTTAGTCCTCCCCGGAGACCACCCGAACGGCGGCTCCGTCGCTGAGATAGGACTGGCCCACGGTGACCAGCTGCTGTCCGGCGGACAGGCCGGAGGTGACCTCGGTGACGCCGTTGCCGGTGAGGCCGGTGGTCACCTCGACGTACTTGGCAGTGTTGTCGTCCTGGACCACATAGACATACTGGGTGGAGCCGCTGGTGAGGATGGACTCGGTGGGCACCACGATGGCCCCGCTGGCGGTGTCGGTGTGGAAGGTCACATCGGCGAACATGCCGGACAGCAGGCCGGACACGTCGCTGGGCACGGACACGGTGACGGTGTACAGCTTGGTCTGGGCGTTGGCCGCCTGCTCCACCGAGCGGATGGTGCCGGTAAAGGTCTGGCTGGCGGCGCTGACGGTGATGTCCACGCTGTCGCCGATGGTCAGCTTGGGCACCAGGGCCTCGGACACAGAGACGCTGATCTTCATCTGGTCCACCCCGTCGATGACGGCCACGGGCATGGAGGGGGAGACAAAGGCGTTCTCCTCGGCGTTCAGGGTGACCAGGGTGCCGGAGATGGGGGCGATGACGTTGCCCGCCCCGTCCACGTTCTCCAGGACGGTGGACAGCTGCTCCACGTTGGACTTATAGCTCTGCATCCCCGCCTCCAGCTGGGACAGGGTGGAGTTCTTGGTGGCCACGGCGGACTCCAGCTGAAGCTGGGCCTGGTCGATCTCAATCTGAGAAGCGGCACCGATCTCCTTCAGGGCTTTCAGGTCGTTGACGTTTTTGGTGTACAGGGCGATCTGGCTGTCAAAGACGTTCTTCTGGTCCTGATAGCTCTGCACGGCGGAGTTGTAGCTGATGTTGGCGGCGTTGTAAGAGGAGATGGTGCTGGCCAGGTCCAGGGTACACAGCTTCTGCCCGGCGGAGACCATGTCGCCGGCATCCACATACACGGCGGTGCACTTGGCGCTGCTGGCCACGAAGACGGAGCTCTCGTTGTCAGAGACGACCTTGCCGGAGACCTTGTTCTCCGTAGAGATGGTGTCTGCAGTGACGGGCTGGACCTGGACGGCCACGCCGGTGGGGGCGTCGTCTGCGCTGCTGGAGGAGTCGCTCTTGCTGCCGCAGGCGGTGAGGGACAGGGCCATGGCGGCAGCCAGGGCCAGGGACAGAATGCGTTTTTGATTCATAATGTGTGGTTCCTCCTGAGTCTCAGTTCAAAATGCCGTGGTCCACGGCCCAGCGGTAGTTGTTATAGGCGGAGAACAGGTCGATGGCGGCACCATCCACCTTGTCCTGGGCCTCAGACACCTTGTCCTTGGCATCGGCCAGGGCGTTGTCCGACAGGTTGCCCAGATCGTGCTTCTTCTGGGCGGCGGCAAAGTTGTCCTTCTCGGTGGCCAGGGCGGTTTTAGCGGCCTGGAGCACCTGCTGATAGTCCTTCACCTGTAGATACAGGGTGCGGAAGCTGGTCTCAAAGCTCTGGACGGCGGCGTTGTATGTATACTGGGCGGCCTGCCACTGGTGCTGGGCGGTCACATACTGATACTTGCCCGTGTTGTACATATAGTCCTCGGCGGTGTCCTTAAAGTCGTCCCGGGCGTCGTCCAGGGTGCGCTGGGCGGCAAAGAGGGTGTAGCTGGCCTCTTTGGCGGCGGCCAGGTCCTTGTCCAGGTCCATGGCGGCCAGTTGCTGAGCCGTCACCTGGGGCAGCCCCTGGAGCTTGATCTTGCCGGTGAGCTCTGCGCCGATCATCTGCTCCAGCTGGGTCTTATAGGTGCCGATGTTCATGGTCAGGGTCTCCTGGCCGCTGAGGGCGCTGGTGCGGCCGGCCTTGGTCTGCTCCAGGGTCAGGGCGGAGATCTGGCCCAGATCATAGCGCAGGTTCAGCTCTTTGATGGTGCGGTCCAGGGCGGTGATGGAGCGGGACAGGGTTTGGCCGTTCAGCTCCATCTCGGTCAGGGCGATGTAAAGGGATTCCCCCGCCATGGCCACCTGGTCCTGGGCGTTCTCCAGCTGGCGGATCACGGCCTCGTTGTCCTCCTGCAGCTTGCCGTCCCGGATGTCGTCGAAGGTGTCCTTCAGGGATTCATAGCTGCTGGACATACTCTTGGCGGCAAAGGAGTTGCCGCTGATGGTCAAAAACCACTGGGCGTCGGCGATGCCGTTCAAGCTCTTGCGGATGTCGTCGGTCATCTTGTCATAGTCGATTGCCTTGATGGCGTTGATGTTCTCCTCCAGGGAGAGGACGGACAGGTTGTTCTCCCGCAGGCGGCGGCTCACGTTGGCAAAGGACACGGTGCCCACGGCGTCGGGGGTGATGATCTCCGGCTCGGGGTGCTCCTCGGTGTCGGCGTCCTGGGCGGTCTGGTCCTCGCCGGAGGCGTCGGCCTGGCTGCTGTCGGCGGCGCTGGTGTCAGCGGCGGAGCTGTCCTCGGGGGTGCCCCCCACGGTGGCGCTGGCGTCCGACTGGTCGGCCTGGACGGCCACAGAGCTGTCCGGCGCGGCGGAGCTGTCCGCCTCTTCGGCTGCCACGGCGGACACGCCGCACATGGTCAGGGTGAGGGCGGCGGCCAGAATGGCGGCGATGGTTCTACGATCTTTCATCATATTCCTCCTTAGATCACGATCTGGAATTCGGTTATTCAGAAATCGCCGGGGCCACAGCGCCCATGCGAATGATTTGCAGCCGCTGTTCCAGCAGCGCCCGCTGGTGTTCCCACTGCTCCGGGGCACGCAGGGTCTCCATCATGGCAGAGGCCAGGGGGGCGATGGTCAGGAAAAAGACATTTCCCACAAACTCCCGGTCCTGGCTGCGGTAGTTCCGACTGGAGACGTGCCGGAAGATCTCCCGCTCAGAGGCCTCCCGGTCGCTGCACATAAAGCGGTGAAAGTCCATGCCGGGGTTTAGCTGGATGATGTGGATGAGCTTGGCGAGGACCGGGTCGGTGATGCCGCTCCGGTCTAAAAATCGCTCGAAGGCGATGACCACCGCCCGGAACAGGTCGCCCTCTACCTCGGCCAGGATGCCCCACATCAGCTTGGAAAAATAGCGCCGCATCCCCCCCAGCATATAGGCGGTCAGGTCCTCCTTGTCCGTGAAGTACTGATAAAAGCTGCCCCGGGAGATGTTGGCGGCGTGGATGATCTGGTTGATGGACGCATCGGCAAAGCTGACCCGGGAGAATTCCTCCCAGGCGGCGTCCAGCAGCCGCTGCCGCTTCTCCTCCGGCAGACGGAAAAAGGTGTTGCTTGGCATCGTCTCTCTCCTCAATGTGACAGGTTGTCATTGTGACAAGCTGTCACATATTATACCTGGCAGATTTTAACCTGTCAATCGGTCAATATGTTAAGAAAATGTGAATCTTTTCGGGGCCCTGCGGGGGAAGCGCCGGGGGCGCAGATGCGCCGGACCATAAGACAAAAACCCACCGGGCGCGATGAAAAACAGCGCCCGGTGGGTCAGACGATATGATTTAGGAAGCGGTCAGCGTAAACTCATAGGAAAAGAACTGCGCGCTGGCGTGCAGGCCGAATACAAAGCGGTATTCTCCCGGGGACAGATGGGAGCGATAGGGCTCCAGGGAAAGCGCAAACGTCCTGGGGCTGCCGGGGAGCACATACAGCAGTTCGCTGGTGATAAGCGTGTGCCCGGACAGAGTATTATAGAGAGAATCAGAGAGCAATGCTTACGCATAATTACCTCCTTTTTGATGAAGGACCAATTCTACATTATCATATAGTTCTGTTTCTTCTGCATAGGACCCAACCCCCTCTTTGAAATTGCTGTAACTATCATAGTAGTTGAATTTACAGCGAATCGGCCAGTGCGATGTGCTTGCGGATGACCTGGCAGGAGGCGTCCAGCTGCTGCTGCTCCTCCTCCGTCAGGTCCAGGACCACGATCTCTTCAATGCCCCGGCGGCCAATGCGGCAGGGGACGCCGCAGTGGACGCCCTGCTGACCGTATTCCCCCTCCAGCAGGACGGAGACGGGCAGCACCCGGTGCTGATCGCCCAGAATGGCGGCGGCCAGCTGGGCCAGGGCCAGACCGATGCCAAACTCGGTAGAGCCCTTCCCCTCGATGATGTCCATGCCCGCCCGACGGGTCTGGGTGAGGATGGCGCTCTTGTCAAGGCCCAGCCTGTCAAAGGGCACGCCCCCCACGGTGACGGCGGAGAAGGGGACCATAGACGAGTCGCCGTGCTCCCCCATGGAGAAGGCGCTCACGCTGCGCCGATCTGTTCCGGCGGCCTGGGCGATGGAGCGGATGAGCCGGGCGGTGTCCAGCAGGGTACCGGTGCTGAAGCACTGGGCGCGGGGCAGGGAGAGCTGCTTGCGCAGATAGTCGGCCACGATATCCGCCGGGTTGGTGATGGACACCACCGGGCAGGTGAGGGCCATGGGCCGCAGCCGGACGGTGAGTTCTTTCAGCATCTCGATGGAACGGCCCAGCAGGTCCAGCCGGGTCTGGCCGGGCTGGCGGGCCTCCCCGATGGCCACCACCACCAAAGCGGCATCGGCGCACTCAGAGAGCGCCCCGGCGCGGACGGTCACGTCCTGGGGCAGAAAGCTGACGCTGTCGGCCACGTCCAGGGCCTGGGCCGCCGCCTTTTCTGGAAGGATATCGGTGAGGACGATCTCTCGGCACACCCCGCAGTGGGCCAGGGCATAGGCGCAGTGGCTGCCCACATGGCCTGCGCCGATGATGACGATCTTTTCTTGCTGCATGATGAATTCCTCCTTGAGATGAAGGGTATAAAAGGTTGAAAGGAAACGAAAAACGCCCCTGGCCGGAGCATTGCTCCGGTCAAGGGCGAATGAAAACCATTCACGGTGCCACCTTGCATTTCACCTGGGGTACAGGTGCTTTCACGGGATACCAGCATATCCCTGACGGGTAACGTCCATCTCAACGTCGGCCCATTTTGGGCCGCCCTCCGCAGACCATATTGCTCAGCGCCCCAGGGAGAGCTTGCACCGTCCTCTCCTCGCTGTGCCGGGATCGACCTGACTTTTTCCTGCGTCATCAGTTTATGGACGCATTATAATCCGACGCCGCCCGTCTGTCAAGATTTTTTTGCGGCGATAAAAAATCAACGTTCAGCAGACAAAAACAGGGAAAAACATGTGACCTGGCAACAATTTTTTTCAGAGAATAGGAAAGGTCATCGTCAAACTGCACAATATTTGGAAAGCGTTAGAAAAAGACGTGAAATTTTTTATAAACCAACGCCAGATTGTAACATGTGTTATATTCTATTTTGGCAAGAGGGAGACCGAGGTGCTAAGATGACGAAAAAACGCAGGAAAACTTGTGAAATAGTCGCTAAATTTTCATTGGAGGGAAACTTTCCCGTCGCATTTTCATGGAGAGAACGGGGACGGAGGGGTCAGCTTGTGTACTTTTACGATTGACATTTGTTTTTCGGATACCTATAATGAGCGACAAATCCAGGGCCGGGCAAGCCGGTCCCCGGCGGAACAGGCCGCCGGGCGGAGTGGGTTTTCCTATTCTATTAAGATAGGTATCTTAGGAGGTTATTTAAAATGAAAAAGTATCTTGCCATGCTTCTGGCCGGCGCCCTGAGCGTCAGCCTGCTGGCTGGCTGCGGCGGCAGCAACGCTTCTAACAGCGCCGCCTCTAACGCCGGCTCCGCTTCCAACGGCTCTGCCGATCAGAGCAACGTCATCAAGATCGGCGGTATCGGCCCCCTGACCGGCTCTGGCGCCGTGTACGGCATCGCCACCAAGACGGGCGCTCAGGTCGCCGTGGATGAGATCAACGCCCTGGGCGGCCTGCAGTTTGCCCTGGACTTTCAGGATGACGAGGGCGATGCCGAGAAGGCCGTCAACGCCTATAACAACCTGAAGGGCAAGGGGATGCAGGTGCTGTACGGCACCACCACCACCACCCCCTGCGTGGCCGTGGCCGCCGAGACCTTTAACGACCGCATCTTCCAGCTGACCCCTTCCGCCTCCTCCACCAAGGTGACCGAGGGCCGCGACAACGTGTTCCAGGCCTGCTTCACCGACCCCAACCAGGGCAAGGCCGCTGCGGACTACATCAAGGAGCACCAGCTGGGCACCAAGATCGCCGCCATCTATAACAACGGCGACGCCTATTCCACCGGCATCTTCAACGCCTTCCAGGCGGAGGCCCAGGAGATCGGTCTGGAGATCGTCTCCGCCAGCACCTTCCCCGACGACACCAACGCCGACTTTACCGTGCAGCTGGGCGAGGCCCAGAAGGCCGGCGCCGACCTGGTGTTCATGCCCATCTACTACACCCCCGCCTCCCTGATCCTGAACCAGGCCAAGACCATGGGCTATGAGCCCACCTTCTTCGGCTGCGACGGCATGGACGGCATCCTGGACCTGGAGGGCTTTGACACCAGCCTGGCCGAGGGCCTGATGCTGATGACCCCCTTCAATGCCTGGGGCGAGGACGAGCGCACCGTGAAGTTCGTCAGTGAGTATCAGGCGCTGGCCGGCGGCATCCCCAACCAGTTCGCCGCTGACGGCTATGACTGTATCTATGCCATCTACGAGGCCTGCCAGCAGGCCGGTGTCACCGCCGACATGGGTCCCCAGGAGGTCTGCGAGAAGCTGACCAAGGTGTTCACCGACAGCTCCTTCGCCGTGGACGGCCTGACCGGCACCGGGATGCACTGGCAGACCAACGGCGAGGTCTCTAAGGACCCCGTGGTGGTCAAGGTCGAGTCCGGCAAGTATGTGACCCAGTAACGGCCATCCTTAGTTCATCCATCTCAGGAGAGGACCGCCCCAACTGGCGGCCCTCTCCTGGCCGCATTTTCCCATGGCGAAAACGTCGGCGGGATCGGCGTCTGCCGCCGAGGTTTTCGCTATGGGCCGCACCCGTTCCGGGCAGCGCCCCGGCAAGAAAAGAGAGAGGTGAGTGGTTTGAGTATCCTCAACAACCTGATAAACGGCATCAGCCTGGGCAGCGTATATGCCATCATCGCCCTGGGCTATACCATGGTCTATGGCATTGCCAAGATGCTGAACTTCGCCCACGGCGACATCATTATGGTGGGCGCTTACATCTGCTTTTTCACCATGAGCCGCATGAGCAGCTCCCTGCTGGTGGGGGCTGTGGCCGGGACGCTGCTGGCCATGGCAGTGTGTACCGTGCTGGGTGTGGTCATCGAGCGCCTGGCCTATAAGCCCCTGCGCCAGGCCCCGTCTCTGGCCGTGCTGATCACCGCCATCGGCGTGAGCTATTTCCTGCAAAACAGCGCCCTGCTGCTGTGGTCCTCCAATCCCAAGTCCTTCACCTCTGTGGTGGGCACCGGCTCCATCAAGCTGATGGGGGGCCAGATCACCGTGACCTATGCCGCCCTGCTCACCGTGGTGGTGTGCGTGGTGGTCATGCTGGGCCTGACCTGGTTCACCGGCAACACCAAGATGGGCAAGGCCATGCGGGCCTGCTCTGAGGACAAGTCCGCCGCCCAGCTGATGGGCATCGACGTGAACACCACCATCTCCATGACCTTTGCCATCGGCTCTGCCCTGGCGGCGGTGGCCGGTGTGCTGTTCTGCTCCAGCTATCCCAACCTGATGCCCACCACCGGCTCTCTGCCCGGCATCAAGGCCTTCACCGCCGCCGTGTTCGGCGGCATCGGCTCCATCCCCGGGGCCCTGCTGGGCGGCATCCTGCTGGGCATCATCGAAATCTTTGCCAAGGCGTTCAACACCAACATCTCCGACGCCGTGGTCTTCCTGGTGCTGATCGTGGTGCTGCTGGTCAAGCCCACCGGCCTTTTGGGCAAGGTGGTCCGAGAGAAAGTTTGAGGTGGCAGAGATGAAACAGAGCGCATCCGCCAAGAGAAAGCTGGCGGGAAAATTCGTCACTTACGGCATCGTCATCGCCTTTTACATCATCATCCAGGCCCTGAACGGGGCGGGGATGGTCTCCCCCTCCATCGCCGGACAGCTGGTGCCCATCTGCGCCTATGTCACCATGGCCGTGTCCCTGAACCTGGTGGTGGGCTTCTCCGGTGAGCTGTCCCTGGGCCACGCGGGCTTTATGAGCGTGGGCGCCTTCTCGGGCATCGTCACCGCCATGTCCTTGCAGCAGGCCATCCCCAACGGCGTCGCCCGCCTGGCCGTGGCCATGATCGTGGGCGCGGTGTGTGCCGGTATCGCCGGCGTCATCGTGGGCGTGCCCGTGCTGCGTCTGCAGGGCGACTATCTGGCCATCGTCACCCTGGCCTTCGGCGAGATCATCAAGAACATCTTCAACATCCTGTATGTAGGCGTGGACGCCGAGGGTCTGCACTTCTCCATCACCAACGAGGCCGACCTGCACCTGGGCGAGGGCGGCGTGTCCATTCTCCAGGGTCCCATGGGGGCCACGGCCAATGTGAAGCTGTCCACCTTTACCGTGGGCACCGTCCTGGTGCTCATCGCCCTATTCGTGGTGCTCAACCTGGTCCACAGCCGGGCGGGTCGGGCCATCATGGCCATGCGGGACAACCGCATCGCCGCCGAGAGCGTGGGCATCAGCGCCACCAAGTATAAGCTGATGGCCTTCGTTACCTCCGCCGTGCTGGCGGGCGCTGCCGGGGCCCTGTATGCCATGAACTATTCCTCCGTGGCCGCCAAGAAGTTCGACTTCAACGCCTCTATCCTGGTGCTGGTCTTTGTGGTGCTGGGCGGCCTGGGCAACATCCGGGGCTCGGTCATCGCAGCGGCCTTCCTCACGGTCCTGCCGGAATTCCTGCGCAACCTGGGTCTGGACAAATACCGGATGCTGGTGTACGCCATCGTCCTCATCGTGGTGATGATCGCCACCAACAACGAAAATTCCAAGGAGTTCTTCGCGGGGCTGCGGCGCAAGCTGGTCCGCTCCGCCCCGGAGAAGGGAGCGAACGGCCATGGCTAAGAAATTTGAAAAGGGCAAGATGGTCCCCGTGCCCAGCCACTCCATCGTGCCGGAGCGGGACCTGGGCAAGCTGCCGGTGCTGGAGTGCCAGCACCTGGGCATCGACTTCGGCGGCCTGACCGCCGTGAACGAGTTTAACCTCACCGTGGGCCAGACGGAGATCGCCGGGCTCATCGGTCCCAACGGCGCGGGCAAGACCACCGTCTTTAACCTGCTGACCAAGGTGTATCAGCCCACCCGGGGCACCATCCTGTTAAACGGCAAGGACACCCACGGCATGTCCATCGCCCAGGCCAATCGGGCGGGTATCGCCCGTACCTTCCAGAACATCCGTCTGTTCAACAACCTGTCTGTGGAGGACAACGTGAAGATCGGCCTGCACAACCAGGTGCGCTATCCCATGTGGGACGGCATGTTCCGCCTTCCGAAATTCTGGAAGCAGGAGAAGCTGGCCCACGAGAGCGCCATGGAGCTGCTGTCCATTTTCGACATGCAGGACTTGGCGGGCCACGAGGCGGGCTCCCTGCCCTATGGCGCTCAGCGCCGCCTGGAGATCGTCCGCGCCCTGGCCACCAACCCCAGCCTGCTGCTGCTGGACGAGCCCGCCGCCGGTATGAACCCCTCTGAGACGGCAGAGCTGATGGAGAACATCGTGAAGATCCGGGATACGTTCCACATCGCCATCATGCTCATCGAGCATGACATGAACCTGGTCATGGGCATCTGCGAGGGCATCTGTGTGCTGAACTTCGGCCAGATCATCGCCAAGGGCACCGCCGAAGAGATCCAGGCCAACCCCAAGGTCATCGAGGCCTATCTGGGTAGCCAGAAGAAGGAGGGCAACAAGGGATGAACACCATTTTGAAGGTGGACGACATCAACGTCTATTACGGAGCCATCCACGCCATCAAGGGCGTCTCCTTCGAGGTCAACGAGGGGGAGGTGGTCACCCTCATCGGGGCCAACGGCGCGGGCAAGTCCACCATCCTGAAGACGGTGGCCGGACTGCTGTCCTCCCACACCGGCTCCATCCAGTTCATGGGCAAGAGCCTGGGGGGCATCCCCGCCCACAAGATCGTGCCCATGGGTCTGGCCCTGGTCCCCGAGGGGCGGCAGATCTTCCTGCAAATGACCGTGGAGGAGAATTTGCAGATGGGCGCGTTCACCCGCCCCGCCGACGAGTATGACGCCAGCATCGCCGACGTGTACCAGCGCTTCCCCCGCCTGAAGGAGCGGCAGAACCAGGTGGCCGGCACTCTGTCCGGCGGCGAGCAGCAGATGCTGGCCATGGGCCGGGCGCTGATGTCCAAGCCCAGCCTGCTCATGCTGGACGAGCCCTCTATGGGTCTGGCCCCCATCCTGGTGGAGCAGATCTTCGACATCGTGCGGGAGCTGAACCAGCACGGCACCACCATCCTGCTGGTGGAGCAGAACGCCAACATGGCCCTGTCCGTGGCCCACCGGGGCTACGTGCTGGAGACCGGCAAGATCGTAGCCACCGGCACCGGAGCCGAGCTGCTGGAGGACGAGGCCGTGAAAAAGGCCTATCTGGGCGGCTGACAAATCAACATAAAGCAAAACGCGCTGTCTATGGGGACCAAACTCCCCTGAGACAGCGCGTTTTTGTGTTCTGATTTACCGGATAAAGTGGGTGGCCACCCGGGGTTCGGGCTGGGGGAGGCCGTAGGCCTCTTTGCCCAGGGCGATGCTGCGCATGAGGAAGGTCATGTTCCGGGCCAGGGTGCGCATGGTCTGCTTGCCCTCCTCGTCCTGGTCGGCCTCGCCGGGGGCGCGGCCATGGATGGAGTTCCAGTATTGGCTGGAGGCGATGGGCATGTTGGTGATGGTGAAATATTTGTTCAGTTCGTCAAAGGTGGCCGAGCAACCGCCCCGGCGGGCGCAGACCACGCTGGCCCCCACCTTCATGGCCTTGTCAAAGTGGGTGCTGTAAAACAGCCGGTCCAGCACGGCGATGAGGGTGGCGTTGGCGGAGGCATAGTACACGGGGCTGGCCACCACCAGACCGTCGGCCCGTTCAAACTTGGGGGCGAGCTGGTTGACCACGTCGTCGAAGATGCACTTGCCCGTCTCGGCGCACCGGCCGCAGGCGATGCAGCCCCGGACGGGCAGATTGCCCACCTGGACCACCTCGGTCTCCACCCCTTCGGCCTGGAAGGTCTTCACCATCTCCCCCAGGGCGATGGAGGTGTTCCCGTGGGGCCGGGGACTGCCGTTTATCAGTAATACGTTCATGTTGATTACCCCTTTCCGGGGAGCTGAACTCCCGCTTCCTTCCGCACTATTCTAGCACGGGATGGATGGCGCTTCAAGAAAAACGGAGCGGAAAATCTGGTCCTATGAAAAAGAATGAAACTGGTTATTTTATTAAAATCAATTTGTGGTATCCTATCCCCATCAAATCAAACCCACCGGGCAGATAGGAGAATGCACCATGGAAAAAAGCAGATATGAACTGAACAAAGAGCTGGCCCAGATGCTCAAGGGCGGCGTCATTATGGACGTGACCACCCCGGAGCAGGCCAGGATCGCCGAGGAGGCCGGGGCCTGCGCCGTGATGGCCCTGGAGCGCATCCCGGCGGACATCCGGGCGGCGGGGGGCGTGTCCCGCATGAGCGACCCGGGGATGATCCAGGGCATCCAGCAGGCGGTGTCCATCCCCGTGATGGCCAAGTGCCGCATCGGCCACTTCGCGGAGGCCCAGATCCTCCAGGCCATCGAGATCGACTATATCGACGAGAGCGAGGTGCTCTCCCCCGCCGACGACGTCTATCACATCGACAAGCGGCAGTTCCAGGTGCCCTTCGTCTGCGGCGCCCGGGACCTGGGAGAGGCCCTGCGCCGCATCGCCGAGGGGGCGGCCATGATCCGCACCAAGGGCGAGCCGGGCACCGGCGACGTGATCCAGGCCGTGCGCCACATGCGGGCCATGAACGCGGAGATCCGCCGGGTCCAGGGCCTGCGCCAGGACGAGCTGTATGAGGCGGCCAAGCAGCTTCAGGTGCCCGTGGAGCTGGTGGAGTATGTCCACGACCATGGCCGTCTGCCCGTGGTGAACTTTGCCGCCGGAGGAGTGGCCACCCCCGCCGATGCCGCCCTGATGATGCAGCTGGGGGCCGAGGGCGTGTTCGTGGGCTCTGGCATCTTCAAGTCCGGGGACCCGGCCAAGCGGGCCGCCGCCATCGTCCAGGCTGTGACCAACTATCAGGACGCCAAGCTGCTGGCCAAGCTGTCCACCAATTTGGGCGAGGCCATGGTGGGCATCAACGAGAGCGAGATCGCGCTGCTCATGGCGGAGCGGGGCAAATAAGATGGCGGCCATTGGGATTCTGGCCCTCCAGGGGGCCTTTGCAGAGCACGCCGCCATGCTGGACCGGCTGGGGGCGGAGCACTTTGAGATCCGCCAGCGCCGTGATCTGGAGCGGAGCATGGACGGCCTGATCCTCCCCGGCGGGGAGAGCACCGCCATGAAAAAGCTGCTGGACGCTCTGGACCTGTTCCACCCCCTGCAAAGCCGCATTCAAGAAGGCCTGCCCGTGTTTGGCACCTGCGCCGGGCTGATCCTGCTGGCCCAGCAGGTGGAGGGGGGCACGCCCTGTTTCGGCACCATGGACATCACCGCACGACGAAACGCCTATGGCCGCCAGCTGGGCAGCTTCTTCGCCCAGGGGGAGATGGCGGGGATCGGACCGGTGCCCATGACCTTCATCCGCGCTCCCTACATCGCCCAGGCGGGGCCGGAGGTCCAGATCCTGGCCCAGGTGGACGGGCGCATCGTGGCCGCCCGCCTGGGCAATCAGCTGGCCGCCGCCTTCCACCCGGAGCTGAGCGACGATCTGTCGGTCCACCGCTATTTTCTGAATATGCTGTGAGCGAGCTGTGCGCAAAAGAACCCGTTCTTTTCCCGAAAACCGGGAGAAGAACGGGTTTTTCACACATCTTTCCACAAAATTTCCTCCGGCGGTGGACTCTCTCCGCAGGCGGCGGCCCTCCAGCCGGGGCCGGAGTAGACGCGAAAGCACAGCCCCTCCAGCTCCAGCACCCCGGGAGCGGGCAGGGGGACGCGGATCTCGGCGATGGGGGAGGTGAGCCCCGCGCCGGTATACTTGGCCCGGCTCTCTTTCAAAGCCCAAAGCTGGGCGAAGGCGGCCCACAGGTCGCTCTGTTCGTCCAGCCAGGCCCGCTCCGCCTGAGAGCACACCCGCTGGAGGATGCGGGGGCGGTGGGGGCCGACGGTCTGGATGTCCACCCCCACAGGGCGGCGGTCCAGGGCGCACAGGGCCAGGGGACCGCTGTGGCTGAGATTGAACTGCCGCTCCGGCAGGCCGGGGAAGAAGGGCTTGCCGTGCTCCGCCCGGTCCAAAGCGGGCAGGGGAGAGAGACCCCAGTGCTCCGCCGCCGCCAGGGCCAGCAGCCGGTGGGCCTGGTCCCGGGCGGTCAGGCCCTCTGCGCCGTATAGGATCATAAGCATCCTCCTGAAAATTTTCCACATAATCGCCGGGGCGTGTGGAATGCTAGAAAAAAGCAGAACGCGAAAAAGAGAGGCGACGGTTTATCATGGCCAACAACAGCAAGATCACAAACCAGGAATATGCCGCCCTGGTGAAGCAGCGGGCGGGCAAGTCCCCCCTGGGCCGGGACATGGCCTGGGCCTTTTTGGTGGGCGGGGCCATCTGCGCCCTAGGGCAGTATCTGCTGAGATTTTATCAGCGCCTGGGCCTGGACCAGGACGGGGCGGGCACGGCCACGTCGGTCACCCTCATCGGGGCGGCGGCCCTGCTCACCGGACTGGGCTGGTTTGACAAGCTGGCCAAGCGGGCGGGGGCGGGGACCCTGGTGCCCATCACCGGCTTTGCCAACGCCATGGTCTCCCCGGCCCTGGAGTTCAAGACAGAGGATTGACCTATAATAGACATACAGTCGGTTCTATGGAGTGAGTATGCTGATT